>JBCCUY010000042.1:0-15104 GCA_039196145.1 Bacteroidota bacterium | reverse complement strand
TGGGTTTTTCCAATACCTGTTTTGGTAACAAGAGGGATCTCAATTTAGTCAATGGAACTATATTTTTTCCGATACTCGGCAGGTGTAAGCTTGTTGTATTTTTTGAAGTTACTATAAAAAACAGAAAGGCTGTTGAAACCACTTTCAAAGGCGATGGCCTCAATACTCAAATTCTGGCTTTTCATGTCCTTGAGCAATAGAAGCGAGTATTCAATTCTGAAATGGTTTAGTAGTTCTGGAAAGCTTTTGTTCTCAAAGTTGTTTAAGGCTATGGATAGCGTATGCCTGTTGGTACCCATTTTGTTGGCAAGAATAGATATGGAAAGGTCATTTTTGGTATATAACCTGTCCCTTTTTAATACAGTGATAGCATTTCTTGCTATATTCTTCAATTCTGAATTATCCTGCAGGAACCTATTGGGTGATCTTACAATAAAACCATAATCCCTCATGGCAACCCACGCAATACCAAAAAACACAAGTACCTCACCGAAGGTCACCAAAACATAAAGGGGTTTATCTTTTAGCATCGCCTGCAGCACAAATCCCATCCATATGAAAAGCATGGAAATTGTTAGTTTGGAAACCCATTGGACCTTTTTATGTTGTCCACTAGGACCCGACTTATTGTTTTTCAATATGGCCCAGAAGCCATTCACAAAGTAAACCAGCATATGTATTAGACTAAACACATAAACAAAAAGTAAAATTCGATGCTTTATGTTAAACGGTCCGTTATGGGCGAGCCATGGCAAAATCATCAATACCAAAAGCATAGGGCCCAAATGCCAGTAATTAATTTCCACCCGTGTTAAAATGGCATTGATATAGAACCAATACAATGGCCCAATGGCCAACATGCCAACAATCCCTAGTGATGTTAATGTGCTGGCATATTCAGGAAAGAGGATATAAATTACCGACTTGGCAATCCGCAAGGTAAAGGCCAGTAAGATAAAAGCCAGCAGATATCTCATCATCCTATACCTCCTATTTCTTTTGTCTGTAAACAAGTACAATGCAAAAAAAATAGAAAATCCCAACAATAGGGAACTGGCCATTACCATTAAGTGTGTGTAGTCCATAGGGATGATTTCTACAAAAATAATTGCCTGTTTTGAAATTCTATTTCATGATTTGCAAATCAGGAGAGGTAACCCCTCTAAAATTATCAAATTTGAGTCATAACCGTTATACGCATGAAACAATACCCATTTCTATTTCTATGGCTTTTGTTAATCGCTCCACAGCAGATTTATTCACAAGAAAAATCAGTAGAAACCGTGATTCAAGAGTTCCTTGAGAATATGGGTGGCGAAGAACTTTGGAGGACAACAAACTTCATATACTTAAAGGAAAAAATGTGGAACAAGCAAGCCAACGTCATTGAAATGGAGGTCTGGCTTGACCTAACCACGCCAAAATCGAAGATCAAACTGAAAAATGAAACCTTTGACCGAGTGAGGGCATTTACGGTCGACAGGGGTTGGGGCAAGCTGGAAAATAGGAGGCAATACGAATTTGATTCACTGCGATTAAAACAAGAAATAGCCAATTGGAAACGAAATATATATGCCATCTGTCACAGAATTGCCCTAGACATGGAAGAGCTGACCTTTGACCTTAAGCCGAACAATATCTTGGAGGTTTACGAGGACACCAATGTACTGCTTTGCGAGATTGAGCTGAATGCAAATAATATCCCCATCAAATGGACTATGAAAAGTAGTTATGGGAAGGAAATAAGCATACAAGGGCCTTTGGGGACTTTTGGAAGCTATAGTTTACCCAAATGGAGCACTTCCCAAGATGGTCATTGGCAGTTTGAATATGTTGAGGTAAAGGGGTTCCAAACTGCACCCGATATCTCTTTTGATCCAGAAAATCATTAATCCTGAAATAGAACATCATGAAGAAAATTTTAATTCTACTCCTTTCAACGGTAGTGTATTGGCAAGGAAACAGTCAAGAAGCGGATACTCAAAGACCGAAGCGTATTGATAAACTCATGCAAATGGTTGGCGATGAGAATGCCTGGCGCACGGCCAAAGGTTTTCACATGCTGGAAATTGCCAATGTGAGCAGGTACAAATTGCCTTTGGTCAGGGAATTTTGGATTGATTTTGAGCAGCCCCGAATTAAGATGACCAGCAAAAGTGCTGAACTACATGAAATAAGGGCCTTGAATGTTGACCATGGCTGGACCATGGGAAATGAGGAGGTAACCCCATGGGAGGAGCGGACAGTAAATGGCTTCCGTTCTTTTTGGCCAGGAATACCCACACGTATTTTCCACCTTATTGCCACCAACGACCCTAGTCTCAGCTACGAGATAAAAGAGGATAGAATCATTTTTTATATCGATAGGGAATTTGTGGTTTGGATAGCGACCGATCCAGAGGGTAATCCGGTAGCCTACGGCCGATCCAACAATCATGCGGAGACCCATTTCTTAGGGGAAATGCTGACATACGGTCCAGTTCGTTTGTGGAAAGAGGCCGTTGAGCCCGGGGGACAATGGGGCGTTCTCATGGTGGACTATCAACTACTCTCTACCCTATCCAATGTATCGTATTCCCAACCTAAAGACTAAAGGTTCACTTATTTACTTGACATGCCTATGAATAAAGCCCTTGTCTACGTTTTTTTGGTTTTTTGCTGTTCAACCGCTTGCCAAAAGCCCAATGGATTCCATCATGTTTTGCTCTATTCATGGTCGGAGGATGTAGAAACCCAAGAGAAAGAAGTTTTCCTTCAGGTCTTTGAAAATCTACCATCTTCCATTACCGGCGTCGAAAATGTTAGCATAGCCCAGATTGAAAACTCTTCAGATGGACATGATGTTATCGTAGACATAACATTTCGGTCAAAGTCACTCTTAAAAACCTATCAAGACCACCCGGAACATCAAAAAATTGAACGTTTGGCCCAAAAAATTATCCGGGACTATTCCTACTTTCAATACACCTTGGAATAGACCACCGTAACTTAAGTGCTCCATCAGCAAAACTTTAGCGCCTACATATGTTTAGCTAATTGAACCAAACGGCGTATCGCTGTCTCCTTAATTCCAAAGCCAACTTTTCCTCCAGTTTAAGTGCTTCCGACCTAGAGGAAACGGGATCAATGTGGTTGTAAAGACTGGGTCTTAGGTATAGACCATACTTTTGGACAATATTTGATGACAGCTTATGCCCCTTCTTATTCCGATAACCGGATTTGTGCTGCGCAAAGCGTTCCTTCGGCGTCTTACTGGTCATGCCTACATAAAGACATTGCAAAACCCCATTGAATTGTGGGTTGGCATTCCTGAACCTTGCGTTCTCGGTAAACACTCTTTTGGAAAGCTCAACAACATAAACCCGATATTGTGTCCTAGGCATCTTTTTTAACCCTGAATAAAATGGTGTGGTTTGAGACCGCTATAAATGACGGATACCTTTTTGGTTCAATATACTTTAATTGCCTTAGAAACTGTTCAACTTTGTGCTTAAAGGCCCTGTTTTGTCATTCAAATGCGTCAGGAAAATTGCCGAACTACCTTTTCTCCAATTTCCTCAATCATTTCTTCCGCCGGTCTGGAGCCGTATTTCAAATTCAGGATAACGTGGTTAACCCCATACGATTCCAACAATTTTAGATGTGCATTTAGGTATTCCGAGTTGGATCTAAATCCTAGGTGGATTGGCGATGGTTTATGATTGGAATCCGATACCAAATCCACATATAGGGATTGCATAAATGGTTTCCAGCCCACTTCGGTTGCAGCCAAAGCCTGTTTCCACTGCTGCTGCATCAACTGTAACGTTTTAAAGTCCCTTGGATAGTACAGCCAACCGTCCGAATGTTCCGCTATCCAATCCAAGGATTGTCCTGAATGTCCGGTTACAAGCATTGGTGTTTTTTGATTGTATTTGGGCACCAAATCAATTCCACCGTTGGTCTTGCCGTAAAACTTCGAAGCGTAATTTGGAAAATCTTCCTGTAAGGCCTTGATATAAAAAAAGCTATCCCTAAACAACGCCGCTTTATTCTCCAATTCTTGATTGAACGCAGGGTACTCAATGGGACGATCTCCCGAGGCCACTCCCATTACCAATCTTTGGTTGGAAAGTAGTTGAAGACTGTTCATGGACTTTGCGGTATGAACGGGGTGTCGTAAGGGCAAAATCACACTTCCAGTAGCAAGGGCAATCTCGCTGGTCTGATTCATGATATGGGTCATATAGACCCATGGGTCGTACAGCTGGCCTGCATCTCCAAAAGACGGATCATTGAATGGCACGTCCCTAAACCAAAGTGCTTTAAAGCCCAATGCTTCGGCTCGCTTTGCTAGCTGTTCCTGATTTTCCATTTTTGCAATTGAGCCACTGTAAGCTTCTAACGGAAAAACCAATCCCAAGGTCAATTTACCCTTACTCGCCATTTTAGAAAACACATTCATTTTTGCTCTAAAATTTGGGTAGTTTCTGAAATCAATTGCACAATTCTTTTTTCATCATAGGCATCGGGATGGGCCTTGGAAAAAACTCCCTTATCATTGTCAAAGTATTTCCCACTGCTATCCGAGAATTCCTCAGAGACGGCAAGCTTACTTAAAATGTCCGCCCCTTTATCTGCGGACGACCAAGATTGTCCATAGGCTTCTTGCACCATTCTTGTATTCAATAAAGAACCCGGGTTAACGGCAATGACATTTAAAAACCCATGTTTTTTGGAAAGATGGAAACTCCACATGGTTAGGGCCAGTTTGCTCTGCGCATAGGTCTCTTGATAAGAGCGTATCTCTTTTCCGGTCAAGGCCTCAAAAGATACTCTTGACTGCGCTGCAGAACTCAAGTTGACCACTCTTGGAGCCTCGCTCTTTTCCAGCAAGGGCATTAATTGGTTCGTCAACAGGTAGGCCGCAAAATAATTGACGGCAAATCGTAAATCCAAGCCCTCCAAATTGGATTGGACAGCACTCTTGAAAACCCCTGCATTGTTGATCAGGACATCAATTTTTTCAATTTTGGCAGCCATCTCTGCCGTCATTGCGTTGATGCTATCAAAATCTGCCAGATTTGAAACAAAACCCTCAATATTTTTATTTTTGGATTGCGCTTCTATTTCGGCCATGGTTTTCTGAACCTTGTCCTTATTTCTTCCATGAATTAGGATGTGATGACCCGCTTTAGCCAGTTTAAGTGCTGTTAACTTTCCAATTCCATCGGTACTTCCCGTTATTAAAATTGTTTTCATACCATCTTCAAATCTAATTTTCAATTACGATTTTTCCCATCGCCTGGCCGCTTTCCAACCTTGCGTGCGCTTTATCCACTTCCTCCAGCGAAAAGACTTGTGCATCCAGAATAGGCCTTAAGCCTCCCGACTCCACAATCTCTGCCAGTTCCTTGAGTATCTTTCCATGTTCCTGTCGCTTGTAACTATGCAGCATCGGAATCAACATAAATACAACATGCAATGAAAGCCCCTTAAAGTGAGCCAAGGTAAGATCAAGTTCGACCATGGATACCGTTGTGGCCACTTGACCATTAAGGGCAGCAGCCTTAAACGAATTTATCAGGTTCCCTCCGCCGACGGAGTCATATACAATATCAAAGCCAGCTCCCTGGGTATGTTTTTCCACATAGTCTTCTACCGTTTCGGTTTTGTAATTAATGGCTGTTGCTCCCAATTTTTGGATAAGATCCATCTGCTTTTCGCCTCCTCCAGTGGAGTACACCTTTGCCCCAAAGTGCCTGGCCAATTGTAAGGCTATATGTCCTACACCCCCTGAACCTCCATGCACCAGCACGTTTTGACCAGAAGTGATTCCAGACCGCATCAGTCCTTCATAGGCGGTAATACCGACTAATGGTAGCGCTGCGGCCTCTCGCATGGAAAGGTTGCTCGGTTTTTTCGCGATAAGCTTGCTATCGGCAGCGACGTAATCCGCAAGGGTTCCGGGCAGGTCGGCAAGACCACCCACACAACCATAGACTTCATCGCCTACTGTAAAGGTGCTCACATCATCAGCAATCGCTTCGATGGCACCAGCAAAGTCCATTCCGAGAATAGCCGGCGTATCAGGGGACAATGGCAGGTCTTTCCCCATTTTTCTAATCATCGTGTCCACTGTGTTTACACTGGATGCCGCTATTTTAATTAGGACCTCGCCAGATTTTAATTTGGGGGTTTTCACTTCTTGCTCCTCAAATACAGCATTGGGTCCATAGGTATTGATAATCATTGCTTTCATTATGCTTTTTTTACTATAAAAATTATAGTTGCAAAACTAAGTATAGCTTTTTACCTTTGCAATAACGGTCAAATATGATAGTATAAACCAATGAAGACAGCAGAACCCAAAATACTAATGTTTAAAGGAGATGAGTACCCTTGCTGCGCTAGCTTGACGATGGGCATAATAGGAGGAAAATGGAAAACGGTCATCCTTTTTCATTTGATGGATGCCACATTGCGATATAGTGAATTGCGAAGGGCCATGCCCACCGTAACCGAACGAACCTTGAGTCTGCAATTAAAAGCATTGGAAGAGGATGGCTTGATAAGTAGAAAGGTCTATACCTCTAAACCTCCTTTGAAAGTAGAATATTCATTAACGGATTTTGGTAAAACCCTGATTCCGGTAATTCAATCCATTGCAGATTGGGGCGACTACGTGGCGGAGCATCATGCGAAATAACCTGTATCGACGGACCGGATGTTGCAACTATTTTTCCAAGCAATTCCAGAAAAATGGCAGTTTAATTCTGTACATTGTAGAGGAAAAGTTTCAAGTATCAAAAATCATGTCCAGAACATCATCAACAAAACAAACAGTCATTATCCTTGCATTGTGCCTATGCTCCATGAGCGCGTGTAAGCAGAAAAAAACTAAAGAAAAAGAGGCTCCCGAAAATCCCACGCACATAAGTTTAAGACAAGCATTAACTTTTTATGCATCATTTGATACCGGGGTAAATGCGGATTTTGCGTTGGGCGATTCCCTTATGTATACGGTTCCCAATAGAAACGCTAGGGATTCTGCAAGGGTTGGTCTCCACAAACCTGACATTAGTATCCAAGAAGGAAAAGGCAAATATGGTGATGGGCTGCAGTTTACGGAGCGTAGCAAAGGAAACATCTATTATCCCAGTAACAAAAACATCGCCTATAGCAAGGAAAATTGGAACGGAGCCATCTCTTTTTGGTTGAGCCTAGACCCTGCGACCGATTTGGAACCCGGCTACTGCGACCCTATCCAAATCACGGATGTTAGCTATAATGATGCTGCTATTTGGGTCGATTTCACCAAAGACAATCCAAGGGATTTCAGATTGGGTGTTATTGGAGATCGGAACATTTGGAATCCTGAAGCCTTGGAAAACGAAGATGATCTTTTCCTTCCCCAACTGGTCCCTGTCAGCAACCCCCCATTTGCGGCAAACCAATGGACTCACATATTCATTAATTTTTCGGGATTGAATACTGAAAATGGCGAAGCCTCCCTTTATTTGAATGGAGAATTAAAAGGTACAAGGACAACTATATCCGATTCTTTTACCTGGGAGTTGAGTCAATCCAATATCTATATCGGATTAGGCTATATTGGACTTATGGATGACTTATCCATTTACAATAGAAATCTGACCACAAATGAAATTCAGGAGCTTTACTCCTTGGAAAATGGTGTTGGAACCATTTTAGAGTGAAAAGATTGGGCATTGCATAATATCAAAAGCCCCAACTACTCACATAAGCATTTAATCGGAGAGGCAGATTTGTTTTAAAATGTTTCATTAGACCATTGATTCGGTAGGACCAGTAACCCAAATGTTAGACGTTACATTCTTATGACCACAATAGGAAAAGGCCTCCATTTTTTTTGGAAGCCTTTTTTATCCCGGAAACTTAAGGAAATCTTTAACCCACCGAAATCCAAAAATCTTAATTCCCCAATAGGACCCTATCAATGGTATGGATAAACCCATTGGATGTCCTTATATCTGTTCGGATTATATTGGCCGTTCGGTTTTGGGGGTCGGTCAGCATAATAATGCCTCCCTCGGTCACCTCAACCTGAAATTCATCCGTAAGGGTGTTAATCGTTCCGCCAGACGCATTTTCAATATCCGAAGCGTCAACCAGATGAAATGGAATCACATGCGTTTCGATAATATCTTCTAAAATATTTGGGGCAAGTTCATCAATTGTTGCAATTTCCAATCCCTGGTTATCATTAATTTCATCCAGCAAGTCGATAAAAGCAGTGTTGGTTGGAACAAAAGCGGTGTAGGAAGGCACTATCTCCATATCGTTCTTAATATTGGACCCCAATTCGCTTTCTGCAATTTCCAAAGCCTGCTGCATAGTTTGAAAATCTGGATGTGCCCCAATAAAAGTGGCCACTGTTGGCAGGGGAACAACGTTGTCCACCAGATATACCATGCCATTTCTAGCGTTGGTCTCAGAGATAACGGAAGAGGTTCCGTTTAAAACTATCTCGCCCTCTGTTGTATTGAAGAGCATTTGTATTTTCTCCAGCGTGTTTGTCGAAAGAAACCCCACCCCTTCAGCTTCCAATATAGCTCTGGGCCAACTTTCAAGCGCAATTTGATTATATACATAGGCGACCAGAAAATCCACATGGTCGGGGTTTTCCATATCGATTGCTTCGATGCCATCAAATCCACTTTCGAGCAAAAAAGAATCAAAAGCACTATCCGCAGGAACAAATACGGTAAAATTATCGGCCAGGGTGGCCACGTTGGAATCATCATTTAAAACATCGCGTAGGGATGGCAACTTCTCCAATGCCGCCGTAAAAGTTGTCATATCAGGGTTTTGGGAAATGATTTCATAAAGCGTTGGTTCCGGTTCGGGACTGGGTTCACCAAGCCCCAGTATTACGCTATCTATGACATGTATGATACCATTTGAGGTCTTTACATCTTCCATAACAATATGAGCCAGTCGACCTTGTGTATCCGTTAGGGTCAAAAAATCATTTTCCTTTCCCGTTGTTAAAGCAATGTTCATCGTATTCAAGGTTGAATTGCCAATAGTGGACTCTATCTCAGAGGCATCCACATTGTTGTTGGGAACGGCATGGCTTTCCACGAAATATTTCAAAATGTGAGGTCCTAAATCCTCCAGCATATCAAGTTCAACCTCTTCAAAAAAGCTTTCAAAAGCGGCATTTGTTGGAACGAAAAGGGTAAATTCTGCGGCATTGGTCAATGCGTCGTTAATTTCCGAGTCCCCCGGTTCCAGCAGCTCAATTGCTTCCTCCATATGTTCAAAATCGGGGTGTACCGCAACAAAGGTGGCCAAAGTAGGCAAGGAAATCACAGCATCCACAATATGCACAATTCCGTTTGTAGCCTGTAGATCCGCATGGGTTATCTTGGAACTTCCATTTAAGGTTATGGTAGATTCCAATGCATTAAAGAACAGGTTAATTCCCTGGGTGGTGTGGGTAATCAGGAATCCCATTTCCTCTGTCTCTAATTTGGCCTTATCCTGTTTTTCGATCAGGATATGGTTTCTAACATAACTGGTCAAAAAATCAATATCTGCCTGATTTTCGGAATCAATGGCAGCGATTCCATCATATCCATTTTCCAAGAGAAAAAAGGCAAAGGCGTCGTTGTTAGGCGCAAAAACCGTGTAACCATTTTTGGAAGCGCCAAACCCGGTTCCATCGTCCAATTGATTCCGTAAAAATGGAAGTTTTTCCAAGGCCTCCGTCAAAATACTTAGCTCAGCTTCTTGGGAAATCAC
The DNA here is from genome assembly GCA_039196145.1 of Bacteroidota bacterium. Taxonomy (GTDB): domain Bacteria; phylum Bacteroidota; class Bacteroidia; order Flavobacteriales; family Flavobacteriaceae; genus Flagellimonas. The sequence goes on along the minus strand of JBCCUY010000042.1, from coordinate 5,336 downwards.
CCCATAAACCGTGAGTATTGCCTCTGGTTCGGGTTCAGTTTTAGGGGCATCGTCCTTACCACATGAACCAGCCAAAACAGCTAGGAGCAGTAACCAAAATAGTTTAGTGGAATTTCTTATAGCTTTCATTTGCTTTTTTTAGAATTCATCACCAAAAGTATTATCGGAAATTGGTCGCGAACAGTAATTTGATTGAATGGTGTTCCTTCCATCATTGAAAATTTTTCAACTACTACCCACAGGGTCTTATTGTATCTTTACCGCATGGAACTCAAGTATTTCAGGCTTATTAAGACCATAGCGGAGGAAGGCAGTTTGGCCAATTCCTCCGAACGTTTGTTTTTAACACAATCTGCCTTGAGCCATCAACTAAGAGATCTTGAAGAACGTTTGGGTTTCAAGGTTTTTCACAGAACGCGCAATCAGTGGGAATTAACGGAAGAGGGCCATGAGCTTTATCGATTGGCCAATAAATTATTTAAATCCATAGATGAGGGCTTTAGTAATATCGAACACATTAAAGAGGGCTCAAGAGGTTCCATTAAACTAAGTGCGGAATGTCAATCTTTCTTTCATACCATACCCGGTTTTATCCAAAAAATGGGGATTTTATATCCGGAAATTGACATTGATCTTACCTTGGGAGCCACACATCAGACCATTTCACAAGTATTGTCGAATGATATAGACATTGCCATTGTTACCACAAAACCGGCTTCGGAAGAACTAATGAGCATTAAGGTTCATGAGGACGAAATATTCGCGGTGATGCACAAAGAAAATCCACTGAACGAAATGGTGTCTTTGGAGGCGAGTCACTTTGCCTCAGTTCACTTGTTGATCAACTCATTTCCCATGGAGGGAGTTTCCATTTATGAGCATCTTTTAAAACCCAACAGAATAAATCCAGCTAAAATATCCGCGATTCCCTTTACCGAGATAAGCTTATCCCTAATAGAGGCTAATATGGGAATCATGTGCGCTCCAAAATGGCAATTGAAGTCCTTCAAACTTTCACAAGATATTGTATTTAAGCGCATTGGTAAAAACGGCCTTAAACGTGACCACTATCTGGTGGTACGAAAAGCCAACCGGAATAAGAAATATATCCATGATTTCATCTCCAGTTTTGAGGAAGACTTCTTAAACCTTTAGAAAATTCCCAACTTATTCATCCTTCATTTGCCTGCATTTATAGAGCTGTAAATTCTTCTTTACATCCCTCTAGCTATATCTATCCGAACGCGATAAACCGTCCAACTTGAAAAAATTTCATCTTGTCCCACTGTCATATTTCAATTATGAAACTAGGGTTTAAATAGCACCCTTACGTCCTTTGGTGCACCTAAAAACAAGGACGTGGAAAATAGGTCTATCATTTTTACAGTTCTCATGCTTACAGGTTTGTTGGGTTATTCACAGATTACCTTGCGAAACTACAAAGCAACAAGGATAACCACTTCACCTACTATCGATGGGTCGTTGGATGATGAAGTATGGTCGGTATCGGCAGATGGCTGGAGTTCCGGTTTTGTACAAAGATTGCCCAATGAAGGAGCTTCACCAACGGCCCAAACGCATTTTAAAGTCGTTAACGATGATAAATTCCTTTATGCAGCTATTCTTTGTGACGATGAGAAAGAGAAGGTGAATCGCTGGATGTCCAGAAGAGATGGATACACCGGGGATTGGGTGGAAATAATATTGGACACCTATCATGACAAACGTACAGCCTTTTCCTTCACTTTGAGTTCCTCAGGGGTCAAGAGTGATAAGTATATTACCTTAAACGGGGCCGAAGAGGATGTAGCGTGGAACCCCATTTGGTATGCACAAAGCGGAATAGGTCCAACAGGCTGGACAGCAGAAATTAAAATCCCCTTAAGTCAGCTGCGGTTCAGTGAAGAAGAAACCCAAACGTGGGGGTTGCAGGTACAGCGAAGAATCCTTCGGAACGAAGAGCTTTCGGTTTGGCAACGCGTTCCCCAAGATGCTCCTGGATGGGTCAGCGAATTTGGAGAACTTACAGGAATTAATTCTACCAAACCACAAAAACAGTTGGAGATACAACCTTTCATTGTGGGCACCGTGGAGACTTTTGAGAAAGTTCCAGAAAACCCTTTTCGGAACAGCAGCAATAAGAGTGTAAACTTTGGCGTAGATGGAAAGTTGGGGATTACCAACGATATAACCCTTGATTTTACCATAAACCCGGACTTTGGCCAGGTTGAAGCTGACCCTGCCGCAATTGCCCTAGATGGCTTTCAGTTGTTCTTTCAGGAGCAGCGACCCTTTTTTATTGAAAACAAAAACGTATTTGACTATCGCTTCTCCTCACCAATCATTGGCGGGCCCTTCAGCTCCGACAATCTCTTCTATTCAAGAAGGATTGGGCGGCAGCCACAGGGTAACGTCTCTTTGGAAGAAGGCGAATTTGCCGATATCCCTCAAAGAACCACGATTCTTGGTGCCGTAAAATTAAGTGGTAAAACAAAAAACGGCCTGTCCTTTGGGGTGTTGGAAAGTTTCACCCCAAAAATAAACGCCGAAATAAGTGATGGAAGCTCCCAGCTGATCGAACCACAGACCAATTATTTTGTGGCACGTGTCCTAAAAGACCTCAATAATCGAAAAACCTTCCTGGGAGGAATCTTTACCTCTGTTATACGCGCTGCACATCCCGAAACCGACCATTTGCATAAATCAGCAAAGACGGGAGGAATAGATTTTCTTCATCAATGGCGCAATCGGAATTGGTATTTGGGAGCCAATTTTGTAATGAGCCACGTAAGCGGTTCTAGAGAAGCTATACATAGAACCCAACGCTCCATACCGCATTTGTTTCAGAGGGGAGCGGGTCATCTGCAAGTAGATTCTACCAGGACCTCTTTAACAGGAAGTGGTGGCGATATTAAACTGGGAAAAGCCGGAAATGGGAACATACAAGGGGAACTGGGGTTTACTTGGCGCTCTCCCAAGCTCGACCTTAACGATATCGGTTTTCTCCGGGAAGCGGATATTTTTCAGCACTACACCGGGGTGTCCTACCGATCCATCAACTCATTTGGGATTTTCAGAAATGCCAAGGTAAGCTATAAGCATTGGTTCAATTTTGACTTTGAGGGCAAGCTTAATTATGTGGATTGGGATGTCTCTGGCGAGGCTACCTTTCAGAACAATTGGTCGGCCATCTTTGGATACTTTTCCCAACCACATATTTTCTCCAAGTCCTTGCTACAGGGCGGACCAAGGATCAAGCTTACCGACCAATATGGATTTTGGTGGGCGTTGAGCATGGATTCACGAAAAAAGTTCTTCATCAACTATTCAGGGTGGACCAAAACCGGAGGACCTGGGAGCTATTATCTTCTTGAAAACAACATAGGTATCAATTACCAACCACTGGATAGGTTTCGTATTTCGGTTACCCCAAAACTCACTCAAATTGGGCACAGACTTCAATTCAATCAGAACTTGACCAATGGCGTGGATACTGATTTTGTAGTATCCCTCTTGGATCAAAAAACCCTGAGTTTGGTTCTACGGGCGGATGTGACCCTAAGTCCCAACATGGCACTGCAGTACTATGCCGAGCCCTTTATCTCACAGGGAAGGTACAATCAGTTCAGCCTTGTCCAAAATCCTCTTCAATCTTTTGGGGATGAACAACTGCAACCATTGAACATCCTTGATAAAGAAGCTGGGGGAGCTGCCTACGAAGTGGACCTGGATGGGGATAATTTAGGCGATACTTCGATTAGGGTTCCAGATTTTTCATTCGCACAGTTCCGATCTAACTTGGTATATCGATGGGAGTACAGACCGGGTTCCGAACTATTTCTGGTTTGGTCGCAAGGCCTAAACAATACTGTATTTCCAATGGACGGACTAGTTTCATCCCTCAATGAACAGCTATTTTCAAGAACCTTGGAAAGTACCTTCTTGATAAAATTGACCTATCGTTTTCACAGGTAGTCCTTGGAACGGCGTAAATTGATTTAAAATACAGAAATTACAATATGGAAATTGCAGATTGGGTTGGGTTTTTTGGCGTTTCGCAAATACTATTGGCCTATTTCCTGAACACTTCTGGAAAAGTGGACACGAATGATTTGTTGTATAAAACCTTAAATTTTACGGGGGCCACAATTGCCTTTGTGGCCTCTTGCCTGCTACGGTTTTGGCCGTTTATGATTCTTGAAGCTATCTGGTCCTTAATTTCTTTTAAAAACCTAATGCATAAAAACACCAAGAGATGACAGGAGAAACTAACCTATCCAAGCTAATCGCCGGTATGGACCCAATTGTAAACGAGGGCGAATATGTTTTTGTTTCCGTATCAAACTATGACGGTATACACAGTGGGGATGTCATCTGTGGCTTTAGAGAGAAAGAAGGGACAACGTTGATCATAAAAAGAGACAAAGCCATAGCACTCGGATTGTCTTTTGCATTTGTTGCCTCGTGGATCACCTTACGAATCCACTCCGCTTTCGATGCCGTTGGGTTGACCGCTGCATTTTCGGGAGAATTGGCCAAATTCGGTATTAGCTGTAATGTTGTTGCCGGGTATTATCATGATCATATTTTTGTAGCTCAAAAGGACACAAAAAAAGCCATAAAAACACTTAAAAGGCTCGCCAAAAGACATGCAAATTAGAAGTCTCAATAACGTTAAATTTTCTGAACTCGTAGCTGTTTTTCTAAAGGCCTTTGATGGGTATTTTGTAAAAATGCCTACGGAGGTGGACTATTACAGAAACCGATGGGATATGGCAAAGGTTGATTATGATCTTTCTTTTGGAATGTTCAATGGGGACACACTAGTTGGATTTATTATCAATGCCGTGGATCATAGAAACGGCCATAGGATCGCCCACAATACAGGAACCGGGGTGCTACCTGATTACAGGGGCAAACAAATTGTTGATGCCATTTATGATCACGCTATGCCTATTTTGAGGAAAAGGGGAGTCGAGAAATGTACCCTAGAGGTCATTACAAAAAATAAAGTTGCCCTAAAGGTTTACGAACGGATTGGATTTACCGTTGTTAAAGACTTTAAGTGCTATGATGGAGACATCAACACGCAACTGGGCAGAGCAGATTTTATGATGAAGAAAGTGGGCATGGACTTTTTCGATTGGAGAGAAATAAATCAAAATGTGTACTCTTGGGATAACAACATTGAAACCTTAAAACAGGGTAATTTTGAGTTTTACGTTGTGTTTAACGGGGAAGTACTAGCAGCTTATTTTATTATCAATCCCCAAACAAATTATCTGGCCCAATTTGATGTATTTGAGAATAATTCACGGAATTGGGAACGATTATTC
>JBCCUY010000041.1:0-15190 GCA_039196145.1 Bacteroidota bacterium | reverse complement strand
CGGCTTGTTCGGCGTCATTAAATAGTTTGGTGTAGGACGTTAGAAGATTAGGGTTTAGAAACGAATCAAATGCTTCAGAGGGATCTCCGTACAGAAAAAGAAAGAAATCTGGATTTTCTCCTAGTGCCTGGTGAATGGCAGTCACATAATTTCGCACAAAAGGTCCAGCTTCCTCATAATATCCATCGGTAAATTCTATGAGAAGATCATTAAAGTCCAAGTCTGGATTCCAAAGTAATTTGGCAGTGATATAGGAACGTAATTCAAAAAGCTCACTGGGATTATTGCTATGTTGTTCAAAAATCCATTTAGCATTGTTGTCCCTGAACAGTTCTATGTTGGGTTTAAGCGTGTAAAGGTTTGGGAAAGGGGCCAGAAAGTTGGTGAATTGGGTGGTGTAATCCCAAATTCTAATATTATCGGATAACTTTCCCCAGCCTTCCAAATCCTGGGCAAAATCCTCGCAGTTTTGGGCAATGGGAGCGCTTCGGTCGCATTCAATGGAGCAAAGGGTGATCAATACGTTTTCCTCGGGTCGGATTTTCGGTGGTTTTCTGGTATGCTGATAGGCCAGGGTAGAGATGGTCTTATCTGGAAATACCTTGGCCACCTCATTTACAAATTTAATCATAGTACCAGCAGGACTCCCCTCCGCCGTATCCACCCGATGGCAGTTTTCGCACTGACAGTATTGTTGGTTATCATCCTGACTTACCGAAATCACAGAAGCTTCGGGATACCTATTGAAGTAGGATGCAACGGAATCTGTAACGATTTTCAACACATTTTTATTGGTCAAGCACAATTGGGTTGGTAATCTTTTGTCCCCCCGCATGGCGTAATACTCGGGATGCGACCGGTAGAACGTTTCTTCGGGCATAAATCTATGAAAGGTATGAACCCGTGCCGTTGGAACGTATGTGGGAAAGGCCTCATAGGTCACTTTGTGCTGATCGGCAAACTCATGGTTTTCGTAGAATAGGCGGGAATGTACCGTTCTTGTGGTAATCTGCGGAGTATAGCTGTAGTTAATTGGCTGAAGTGAAATGCTCTTATGTTTTGGAATGTCAGCTACTCCAGGGGCATACCATTTGTAGTTCAGATATCTTTCCAAAAACTCATAAACCGCGTTTTGAAGGGCAGCATCTGAACCTCCGGTAATGAAAAGGTTACCTTTTTCAGTATGGATTTTTACTTGTTCCGATATCAGACTTTTCTCTTTGATATTACCCAAATAAATTTTCTGCCTACCAGCAGTTTGCGAGCTTTCACTAACAATCTCCAGTTGCGCACCGCCGATTTCATGAAGGTGCTGTTGAAGTATTTGGGCGGATTTGTATTGACTTTCAGATGCGTTATCCAGGTGGACAATTTCAAAATCCGTTTCCCCATTTTTTGCCAAGGTCAGATTTCCTTTGCCGCACGATAGCATTGCGAGGCCAACAGCACAAAGAATAATCAAGATTTTCAATTTCATTTTGGTTGGTTTAAGGGTTACTTGGTCTTTATGGAAGCTTCGTACATGGATTTTAGAAGACTGTTCGGGTCTTTGGTATCGTTCCCCAGTTGCCAAAACATGATACCACCAAGTTCTGCGTTCCGTGCATACTCCGTTTTCATCCGGACCGATACGGAGTCGTCATAGCTGATAAATATGCTATCCTTTGCATTATACAAATAGGGCGCTTTGGCAATGGAGTCCCAAAAACGATGGTAATTTTGGTCAGGTTCGAATTCGTTTCTGATTTGTTGATATGTACTCCAGCCAATATGCGCCCCTGAGTTCGGTTGGTATAATCCGTTGTTTTTGGGATGAACTCCCTTCCAGGCCCTCCCGTAGAATGCAGCACCGATGACAATTTGCTTAGGCGCTACGCCCTGGTCTATACAATAGGTTACGATGCGTTCGGCGGATCTGGGGTCCAGGGTAACTCCACGTTCGGCGATTTCTTCCCTGCGTTCATCAAGGTATTCCCAAGCAAAGGTTCCCTTAATATCTTCTTCCCCAATTAGACCCAAAGGGGTATGATGTCCAGTATAGGGCGAATTGGAACCCAGCTGATCATAGGTCATTATGTTCATGTAATCCACATGTTTCATTACCTCCAAGAGTTCCACATTTTTGTAATAAGGTTTCCAGCCAGCAGATGCAAACGTAAGGGTCTGCGGTCGGTCCAAGGTATCGAGGGCCTCTCGGAGTTCCTTCATCAACAAGGTGAAATTTTGTTTGTCCTCTGGACGTGCTCCTGTTCCGGCAGCTGGAATTGCAGGATATTCCCAATCGATATCCAGTCCGTCCAACTCATATTTTGTATTGAAGGCCACAACACTTTCTACGAATTTTTTTCGGTTTTCAGGGGTGTGCGACATATCTGAAAAACCATCTGCCCCCCATCCCCCACAAGCAATCATGACCTTTAAGTTTGGATGGTTTGCACGTTGGGCCACCAGTTGTTTTAGTTTTTCACCATTTTCCTCATGGGCAAATTTCATTTCTCCATCTATCACATTGGTAAAGGAAAAAATGATGTGGGTCAGTTGATGCAATGGCAATTGCTTTGGCTTATAGTCCTCTTCGGGTACGTAATAGGCCATAACTGCTATGGTTTCCTTTTTCTCTGGTTCTTTTTGGGTGCAAGAGTTTAGAAAACAGAACACTAAAATGCATAGTAATGAGGAGTAAAATAACTTGGAATGCATGGATTGGATTTTTTGACCCTAAAATGTAATCAAATAGAACTCTAGAAATAAAACTATTAGACCGAGGACATAGATGAAAGCACAAACGGCGGGTTTAAAACAAAAAAACCGCGGTAGTTTACTACCGCGGCTCCTTATTTCTATTGGATTGTATCCCTTGAGGACTACTACATCATACCTGGCATTCCACCGCCACCGCCCATTGGAGGCATGGCTGGAGCATCTTCTTTGATATCGGTCAAAGAGCACTCTGTGGTCAAGATCATACCTGACACGGAAGCTGCATTTTCAAGAGCAATACGGGTCACTTTTTTAGGATCGATGATACCTGCTTTCATCATTTCAACATAGTTGTCAGATTTGGCATCGTATCCAAAATCACCTTTGCCGTCCATTACTTTTGCAACCACAACGGAACCTTCTCCGCCTGCATTTTCCACAATGGTTCGCAATGGGGACTCGATAGCACGGGCCACAATTTGCAATCCAGTTTCTTCATCAGCGTTAACAGATGTTACTTTTGAAAGAACTGATTTGGCCCTAACCAAAGCAACACCTCCACCAGCTACAATGCCTTCTTCAACAGCGGCTCTTGTGGCGTGAAGTGCATCATCAACACGGTCTTTCTTTTCTTTCATTTCAACTTCAGAGGCTGCCCCAACATAAAGTACGGCAACTCCACCAGCCAATTTGGCCAAACGCTCCTGAAGTTTTTCCTTATCATAGTCAGAAGTGGTAGTTTCAATCTGAGCTTTGATTTGGTTTACCCTTGTTTTGATGTTTTTGGTATTCCCGGCTCCATTGACGATAGTAGTGTTGTCTTTGTCAATTGTGATGCGTTCGCATGAGCCCAACATATCCAATGTGGCATTTTCCAGAGAGAATCCTCTTTCTTCAGAAATAACGGTTCCATTGGTCAGGATGGCAATGTCTTCCAACATGGCTTTTCTTCTATCCCCAAAACCTGGAGCCTTAACGGCAGCAATTTTTAGGGAACCTCTTAGCTTGTTTACCACCAAAGTGGCCAAAGCCTCTCCATCAACATCTTCCGCAATGATCAATAACGGCTTACCAGATTGTGCAACAGGCTCCAAAACTGGAAGTAGGTCCTTCATGGAAGAAATCTTCTTATCGAACAATAGGATGTACGGGTTCTCCAAATCGGCAATCATCTTTTCAGAATCCGTTACGAAGTAAGGAGATAAGTAACCCCTATCAAACTGCATTCCTTCCACTACATCGACGTAAGTATCAGTTCCTTTTGCTTCTTCAACGGTGATAACACCCTCTTTGCCCACTTTTTCAAAAGCTTGCGCGATAAGGTCACCAATGGTTCCATCGTTGTTAGCTGAAATAGCGGCCACCTGCTTGATTTTTTCTGAGGAGTCCCCAACTTTCTTGGATTGCTTGGCAAGGTTTTCTACAATAGCCTCCACAGCTTTGTCGATTCCTCTTTTAAGGTCCATTGGGTTGGCACCTGCGGCAACGTTCTTAAGGCCTTCCTTAACAATGGCTTGTGCCAAAACGGTTGCTGTGGTGGTTCCATCACCTGCCAAATCATTGGTTTTGGAAGCTACTTCCTTTACCATTTGGGCACCCATGTTCTCCAGGGCATCCTCCAATTCAATCTCCTTGGCTACGGTAACACCATCCTTGGTAACCTGTGGTGCGCCAAAGGATTTGTTGATGATTACGTTTCTACCTTTTGGTCCCAAGGTCACTTTTACCGCATTGGCTAAGGCATCTACTCCTTTTTTAAGGCCATCGCGTGCTTCTATATCGAACTTAATATCTTTTGCCATTTTCTCTAGTTGATTTCTTTAATTAAACAATTGCTAAAATGTCACTTTCGCGCATCATCAGGTAGTCCGCGCCGTCTAATTTTAATTCAGTACCTGCATACTTTCCGTAAAGAACCGTATCTCCAACTTTAACCGTCATGGATTCATCCTTGGTTCCTGGACCTACAGCTACTACTTTTCCTTTTTGGGGTTTTTCTTTCGCAGTATCGGGAATGATAATGCCTGAGGCGGTTTTGGTCTCAGCCTCAACAGGTTCTATTAGAACTCTGTCTGCTAATGGTTGGATGTTAACTTTAGCCATATTATTAATCTTTAGGTATTTGTTTTAAAAATTCTGGAAACTTTTGGGCAGAAATTATGCCATTTTGGGAAAACTGACATTATATGAAAACAAAAATGCCAGCTTGTCATTTAAGCTGGCATTTTGTATTCGTGCTGTCATCAAAATTTAGTTGATGGTGTCCGCTGGATTAGTGTTGTCAGTAGCCGGAACTTGCTCTGGGACCTGTTCGGGTACTGTTTCAGGAACGGTTGTTTCAACATCATCGCCCTGTAATAGTTTAGAATCCGCTTGGCTGTAACTCCCTTTTAAGGATACATTGGAAAGTAGAATCAAAACAATCAACAAGGTAGCCAGTGTCCAAGTACTTTTATCCAAAAAGTCCCCGGTCTTTTTCACACCTCCAACAACTTGGTTTCCACCTCCACCGAAAGAAGAGGAAAGTCCTCCTCCCTTAGGATTCTGTACCATGATAACCAAGACCAACAAAAGGCATACGACGATGATTAATATCAAAAAAATTGTAAACGTGCTCATTATGCTATCTTAATCTTTTTCTTTTTGCAGCTTCTTCACTGCCCGAATTTGGTCTGCAAAGAAACCACTTTTTTCCGGATATTTCAAACTCAATATTTTGAAGGCCTGGATGGCTTTTTTATACTTTTTTTGCTCCAAATACACCTTGGCCAAAGTTTCTGTCATGAGTTCACTTTTGTCCATTTTTACGGACTCTTTGATGTTCACCTTGGCATTGGAATCTTCATTGGGAACAATTTTAGGTCTGTTCTCGATGAATTTATCCAAAAGTTCAAACTTTTTCTTTTTTTCCAGTTCTTCTTGGACACTGTTCCCTGGTTCACCAGAACTGGTTTTGGAAGTAAGTTGCAGCCACTCCGCGAATGAATGCCGTTCCTTTTTGGTGAAGGGGATTGGTTTTCCCAGTTCTAAATCGGATTTTGGGTCCGAAGCTGTTTCGTCCTGTCCTGCTATAGTGTCCCCATTTTTGGATTTGAACAACGATGGGTTCAAAATCTGCTCTGCATCCTGAATGTTTTGCGGTAAAGCTTCCTTGGATTCGCCCAACAAGGTTTCGGTTTCCGGATTGGGTTTTATTTCTTCTGAAACAGCTTTTTTCTCCTCAAGTTTAGGGGCCCTTCCTGCCAAAGTATCGGCAATGTTGTTCTGGACAAATTCTTGGGAGGTGATAAAATCGAACAGTACATCGCGATCGGCCGTATGTGCCGCGGTGACCTTTAAGGCATTGTTGTACTTATAACTATCAAGATTTTTCAACCCTTTAAGGTGGAGCGCCCTGGCGGCCTGAAAGTAGGGATATTCATCAATGATGTCTTCCAATTCCCGGGTTTGCTTTGGGGAAAGGATAGTGTGCGATTTTTGAAGAATTTCTATAAAATCCGATACGTTCATAGATTACCAATTGCCTAGAGAGGCATTAAAAATATCTTGGGTCAACCGCTCAAAAATTTCTTCATGGGCCTGAGCCTGAATGGAAGTCAAGGCGGCAGCTGCATCAAAATCAAAAAAGAAAGAGAAGCGCCTTTCAAAATCCGCATCCTCCTTGGTTTTGTTATAAAACCGCACGTTGACGCTCATGGTAAGCCGGTTTTGGGCGGTCAACTGATCGGCAGTTGCTGTCATTGGTGTTACCCTGTATTCCACGATCTCACCTTCATACAATAAATCCCCATTGCTTCCCGTAAGTGAAAGACTGGTCAGGTTATTGATCATGTCCTGCAAGGCCAAGGTAAAATCCCGATCAAGGCCTGGTTCAATAGTGGAACCTGGACTCTGATCTGCATAATTTTGAAAGAAGTTCACCTGAAAGCTTTGGGCTGTTCCAATATCCGCCCCGGAGAAATTATAGGCCCCACATCCTTGAAGAACAAAGGTCAAGCCCAACAATAAAATTTTTATGTTATGTTGTTTCATTTATAATGCTCAAATACGTACTCCGATCTGGAGTGTTTATGTTGTAAAGCCAACAATTCCCGAATTGGGGCCTAAAGATCGTATTGTTTTATTTTTCGATACAAAGTTCGTTCCGAAATACCTAATTCTGAAGCTGCGGCCTTTCGTTTTCCTCGATTTCGTTCCAACGATTTTTTGATCAGTTCTATTTCCTTTTCCTGTAAAGATAGCGTTTCTTCCTCTTCAATTTCTTCCGCAAAATGATAGCGGTCTTCCTGTGGCTGATTCGCTGGTGAGGCAGTTTCAACGATGGGTTCCGGTAGGTGGAGCACTTCTGCCACATTGGCCTCATGGTGTGCAACCTCTTCCTCCTCGTTGCCGTAGATTTTTCGAATCAAGGTCTCATTTTCTTCCTGAACTTTTTCGGTATCATTGTTTTTTAGCAGTTCGAGGGTAAGCTTTTTCAGATCGTTGAGGTCTCCTTTCATATCAAATAGGACCTTGTACAGAATTTCCCTTTCGTTGCTGAAATCGCCCTCTTTTTTGCTGTGTTCCACAACCGCTGGTAAGTTGGTATTGCTCGAATTGGGTAAATAACCATTCAAGGTCATGGCCGAAATGGTTCGGTTCCCCTCCAATACGGAAACCTGTTCGGCAATGTTCCGCAACTGCCTAATGTTTCCAGGCCACCTGTATTTCAATAACAATTGAATAGCGGGTTCCTCCAATCTAATGGTCGGCATTTTGTATTTCTGACCAAAATCGGAAGCAAATTTTCTGAACAAAAGGTGAATATCATCTTGGCGTTCGCGAAGTGGTGGAATATTGATTTCTACAGTGCTCAATCGATAATAAAGATCTTCCCTGAATTTTTCCTTTTTAATGGCCTCAAACATGTTGATGTTCGTAGCGGCCACGATTCTTACATCGGTTTTTTGAACTTGGGAGGACCCCACTTTTAAAAACTCCCCGTTTTCCAAGACCCTTAGCAAGCGCACTTGAGTGGTAAGTGGTAGTTCACCTACTTCATCCAAAAAAATGGTACCGCCGTCAGCGACCTCGAAATATCCGCTTCGGGTTTGTGTAGCTCCAGTAAAGGCTCCTTTTTCATGACCAAAAAGCTCACTGTCTATGGTTCCTTCAGGAATGGCCCCGCAGTTCACCGCAATATATTTTGCATGCTTGCGATGCGACAAGGAGTGTATGATCTTAGGAATCGCTTCCTTACCAACGCCACTTTCCCCGGTCACTAAAACGGAAATATCCGTAGGGGCGACCTGAATGGCCTTTTCCAGGGCACGGTTGAGCTTGACATCGTTGCCAATAAGTTCAAAGCGTTGCTTTATGGACTGTATTGATTCCATTAATTATATTCACTTAAACCAACGGCCTCACCGATTAGGGTGGCCGAGGTACATTCATTGATTTTTACATTCACAAATTCCCCAACCTTGTAATTTTCCTTTGGGAAGACCACGACGGTATTTTGGGAATTTCTGCCCTTCCAATGTGCATCAGATTTTTTCGAAGAACCTTCAATCAGTACCTCTTCCACTTGGCCCACATGCTGTTGGGTTCGATAAAGACCATGCTTTTGTTGAAGGTCGATGATCTCCCTAAGTCTTCTTTTTTTGGTCTCCTCTGGAATGTCGTCATCCAACTTGCGTGCAGCAAGGGTGCCCGGTCGTTCAGAGTAGGCGAACATAAATCCAAAATCGTATTTCACATACTCCATTAAGCTTAGGGTATCCTGGTGGTCCTCTTCCGTTTCCGTTGGAAAACCGGCAATCATATCCTGGCTAATAGCACAATCGGGAATTATTTTTTTGATATTATCGATAAGCTCAAAATATTCCTCCCGGGTGTGTAAGCGGTTCATGGCCTTCAGAATCCTATTACTTCCACTTTGCACGGGAAGGTGGATATAATTGCAAATATTTCTGTACTTGGACATGGCCTCAATTACGTCCAAGGTCATGTCCTGGGGATTGGAGGTTGAAAAGCGAATTCTCATTTTGGGCTGGGCTTCTGCCGTCATTTCCAAAAGCTTGGCAAAATTCACCGAGGTGGCCTTTTGCATTTCGGTCGCTTTTTCGAAATCCTTTTTGAGTCCGCCACCATACCATAGGTAACTGTCCACATTCTGTCCCAATAAGGTGATTTCCTTAAATCCCCTGTCCCAAAGGTCGTTTACCTCTTCTAGGATGGATTGGGGGTCCCGGCTACGTTCCCTTCCCCTTGTGAAGGGTACGACGCAGAAGGTGCACATATTGTCGCATCCGCGTGTAATCGATACAAAGGCAGTAACCCCATTTGAGTTCAACCGCACAGGGGCAACATCCCCATAGGTCTCATCCTTGGAGAGAATCACGTTTACGGCATTTCTACCTTCATCAATTTCTTGGATAAGGTTGGGTAGATCTTTGTAGGCATCAGGTCCCACAACCATGTCCACAATTTTTTCCTCTTCAAGAAATTTGCTCTTCAGCCGTTCTGCCATACAGCCAAGAACGCCTACCTTCATTCCGGGATTGGTTTTTTTTACGGCGTTGAATTTCTCCAGTCGTTTGCGAACCGTTAGCTCCGCTTTTTCCCGAATTGAGCAGGTATTTACCAAGACCAAATCGGCCTCGGCCAAATCTTGGGTGGTATTAAAGCCCTCCTTCGCAAGAATGGAGGCCACAATTTCGCTATCGGAAAAATTCATTTGACAGCCATAGCTCTCTATATAAAGCTTCCTGCTGTTATCCTTATTTTCTTCCAAGGTCAGGGTGGTGCCCTGAACCTCTTCGTCAATTATTTTTTCTGTTCCTTCGTTCGAATGCATCATACGTCATTAAGGTCAGCAAAGATAATGCTTATTCCCATTTAGTGACAATTTGGCAGCTCAAAATTAAGGAATGGTGGAAGTGATTATAAGAATTGATCCGTAACCTTGTAGGCATCAATCACGGCCTGTTCGCCGGCTGCGCCTTCCATGGAGTTTCCATGCTCCATGCCCAAAACACCCTGATACCCTTTTCCATGGATAAACTTAAAGACATTTTTATAGTTGATTTCGCCTGTGGTAGGTTCCTTTCTTCCCGGATTGTCCCCAATCTGGAAATAGGCAATTTCGTCCCAACAGGCCTCAATGTTCGGTATGAGATTTCCTTCTTGGATTTGCTGGTGATAGATATCAAAAAGAATCTTGCAGGAAGGAGAATCCACTGCCTTGCAGATTTCATAGGCCTGCGGACTTTCAGAAAGGAACAGTCCAGGATGGTTTCTGAAGTTAAGGGGTTCCAAAACCATAACCAGTCCATGGGGTTCCAAAATATCCGAAGCCCTTTTTAGGGATTCCACCACATGGGCAGTCTGGTAGCCCATATCTTGTCTTAAGTCCACATGTCCGGGCACTACCGTCATCCATTTGGCATTTACCCGTTTGGCAACTTCAACGGATGCCTTTATTTGTGAAAGGAATTCTTCACGGAGGCTTTCGTTTCCACTGGCCAAATTCGGCTCTTTCCAATAAATCTTATGCGCTACAAAAACCCCCATTTGCAAACCTCTTTTGGCCATAACGTCTTTCATTCGTTCTTGAAGTTCTATAGGCCTGTTTTTCATTTCATTATCCTCAAATGCGGTAAAACCTTGATCGGCCATCAAATGCAATTGGGCTATGGGGTCTTCCCCTGCCATGTTTTTGAACATCCCCAAGTGTGGGGCGTATTTTAAGTTGAACTTGTGGGCATTGGTCCTGGGTTCACCAGCAAACAATTTTGGGGAAATGCCCAATGCAGCACCAGCCATGGTTGTCGTGTTCAGAAAGGTTCTTCTTTTCATTTTTTTTCCTGTTCGATGTATTCAAAAAAAGCAAGTTTGGTTTGTCCAAATCTCTTTTGATGATCTTGGTTTATGCATAAAATTATGGTTTATCATCTTTCAATGGAAAAATATTTTAAGAAGAAAGCACGCAACTTTGTTTAATAAATACAATCTAAATAGTGCTATTTAATTCAAAAAACTTAAACAAAATGAAAAAGAAAATCCTACTGATTGTTTCAATTGTGGCTCTGACTACTGTGTCATGTGATGATAACGATGAACCGGACGGCTATGCCGACTACCAAGTAGCAAAAGCCTTGGTTATTAGCAAGGAAGAGTTTGCCAATAGCGTGGATATTATCGCGCCAAGGCCTATTGATGAATCTGGAAAAGTGTACAGCTATCAAGATTACATTTTCATCAACGACAAATACCAGGGTATCCATGTTATAGACAACAGTAATCCATTACAGCCTGTGAAAATTGCCTTTATCAAAATTCCCGGTAATGTGGATATTTCGGTCAAGGACGATTTCCTGTATGCCGATAGCCTAATGGATTTGGTGGTTTTGGATATTTCGGATATTAATGCAATAAGTCAAGTGAACCGTTTGGAAAATGTATTGTACAACAACATCTTTTGGCCCTTCGAAGCCGATATCATTGAATATGAAGGCTACGATTACGAAACTGAAATTCTTGTGGGGTGGGAGACCGTTACCGAAAGAAGATTGATCGAGGAGGCCGAGCCCTTGCGAAATGGAGGAGGTATATTTTTGGACGATTTTGCCTTGGCCGAAACAGCAAATGACTCAGGTACGGGCGAAGGAGGCTCCTTGGCCAGATTCAAGATTGTGGAGGATTATTTGTACGCCGTGGATAGTCATAATATTAATGTATTCGACATTTCCGATTTGGAAAACCCTACAGATTTGGAGGATGTGTATGCTGGCTTTGATATAGAAACCATATTCAACCGAGGGAACCATTTGTTCTTGGGAAGTATGCGTGGGATGTATATCTACGACATCTCTTCGCCCGCTACGCCAACCTTTGTTTCCGAGTTTGAACATGGGACGGCCTGCGATCCGGTAGTCGTGGATGGAGATTACGCTTACGTGACCCTAAGGGGAGGAAATAACTGTGGCGCTCTGGAAAGTGGACTTTTTATTGTGGATATTTCCAATATTGAAAAACCTGAACTGGCAATCGATTATCCCATGGAAGAACCTTACGGTCTAGGGATTAAGAACGAGAAACTTTTTATATGTGATGGAAGCGCCGGACTTAAGGTTTATGATAAGACGGATATTGAGAACCTGGTGGCGTTAAACCATTTTAAAGATATTGTTACGTTTGATGTGATTCCGTTGGAGAGTCATTTAATTATGGTAGGTGATGGCGTGCTATATCAATACGAGTATTTGGATGACGAAATCAAGCTTATGAGCCAGATAGGCTTGAATTAAGTTGGAACAATAAGTATGAGAAATATCCCGTTTTTAGCGGGATATTTTTTTGCAATGAATTTGACAAAAAATCCAAAATCGAAAAATTGATATACTTTTGTTACCTCTAAACCCCGTTGCATGCCAAAGAATTTAGTTATTGTTGAGTCCCCTGCGAAAGCTAAGACCATTGAGCGTTTTCTAGGAAAGGACTTTCAAGTTGAATCCAGTTTTGGTCACATTGCGGACCTGCCTTCCAAAGAACTTGGCGTAGATGTAGAAAATGGATTTAAGCCTAAATATACCGTTGATAAAGAGAAAAAAGCCCTTGTAAAAAAATTGAAGGAGCTGGCCCAAAAAGCGGAAACAATATGGTTGGCCAGTGATGAAGATCGCGAAGGGGAGGCCATTTCATGGCATTTGGCAGAGGCCCTAAAATTGGACAAGAGCAGGACCAAAAGAATCGTGTTCAACTCCATTACCAAATCGGCCATCCAAAAGGCCATTGAAAACCCAAGGGAAATCAATTATGATTTGGTGAACGCCCAGCAGGCAAGAAGGGTACTGGACAGATTGGTGGGATACCAACTTTCACCAGTACTATGGAAAAAAATTAAACCGGGACTTTCCGCGGGCAGGGTGCAATCTGTTGCGGTACGCTTGATCGTGGAGCGGGAACGGGAAATTGAAGTCTTCAATCCTGAGGCATCCTACAGAATCAGGGCCGAGTTTAAGACCGCCAACGGAAATGTGTTTGCTGCTCGATTGGCGAAGACCTTCCCAACAAAAGAAGCGGCGGAATCCTTCCTCAAGCAAAATATTGGTGCCGACTTTTCAGTGGCCAGTTTGGATAAAAAGCCGGCCAAAAAATCGCCAGCACCACCCTTTACCACGTCTACCCTTCAACAAGAAGCTTCCAGAAAATTATACTTTTCGGTAAGTCGTACCATGCAGGTTGCGCAGCGTTTGTATGAGGCAGGTTTGATCACCTATATGAGGACGGACAGTGTCAATTTATCCAATGAGGCATTGAATGCTGCAAAGGATGCCATTGTGGAGAACTATGGGGAGTCTTACAGCGAAACCCGTAACTACACGGGAAAATCTAAAGGGGCCCAAGAAGCACATGAAGCAATTCGGCCAACCGATATGAAGTTGCAATCCCCATCTTTGGAGCGGGATCAAGCCAAGCTTTATGAATTGATATGGAAACGGACCCTTGCTTCTCAGATGAGCGATGCCCAGTTGGAACGCACGAATGTGAAAATCAAGGCCAATACCCACGGTGAAGAGTTTACCGCCAATGGGGAAGTAGTGAAGTTTGATGGATTCCTTAAGGTGTATTTGGAAGGTACGGATGAAGAAGATCGCGCCGAGGAACAAGAGGGTATGCTTCCGGCCATGAGCATTGGGGAAGCGCTCCTCAATAATTTCATTACAGCCACAGAAAGGTTTACCAGACCTCCTTATAGATATACCGAAGCCTCTTTGGTAAAGAAATTGGAAGAGCTGGGAATTGGAAGGCCATCTACCTATGCCCCAACAATTTCCACCATTCAGAACAGGGGTTATGTGGAAAAAGGATCCGTAGAGGGTACAGAACGAAAATATTCCCAACTGATATTGGAAGCTGGACAGCTGGCAGAAAAATCATTGAGTGAAATGGTGGGGTCCGACAAAGGAAAATTGGTCCCTACCGATATTGGAATGATTGTGAACGATTTTTTGGTGAGTCATTTCACCACCATTTTGGATTACAATTTCACGGCTAAGGTCGAAGAGAATTTTGACGAGATTGCTGCGGGAGAGGAAGATTGGCAAAAGATGATGGAAGAATTCTACAAGGATTTCCATCCCAATGTTCAAGATGTGGAGGAAAATGCCGAACGTGCCAGCGGGGAACGTGTTTTGGGTAAAGATCCCAAATCCGGCAGGCAGGTGGCCGCCAGACTGGGTCGTTTTGGACCGATGGTACAGATTGGAACCGTGGATGAGGAGGAAAAACCTCTATTTGCGAGCCTCTTGCCGGAGCAATCCATTTCCACGATTACCTTTGAGGAGGCCATGGACCTCTTTGAGCTTCCCAGAAAACTGGGCACCTATGAAGGTGAAGAGGTAGAGGCAAATGTGGGACGCTTTGGTCCCTATGTCCGATTTGGGAAAAAGTTTATTTCCTTGGATAAGGGAGAAAGTGCTTTTGATGTGGATATGGACCGCGCCATTGAATTGATCAAGGCCAAGCAAAAGGCAGATGCCCCAATTGCTACTTACGAGGATAAAGAAGTCACTAAGGGCGTTGGGCGTTTTGGACCATTTATCAAATGGGACGGGATGTTCATCAACGTCAATAAGAAATACGATTTTGATAACCTATCCCAAACGGATATAGTTGAATTGATCGAGGCCAAGAAAATCAAAGAGGCTGAAAAATTGGTTCAAGAGTGGCCCGAAGAGAAAATTCGTATTGAAAAGGCAAGATGGGGAAGACATAATATTATTAAGGGTAGGATTAAGGTAGAGCTGTCCAAAGATGTGGATGCCACTAAGGTCACCTTGGAAGAAGCTCAAGCCCTTTTGGAAAAAAAGACACCTAAAAAGAAAACAAAAGCCAAGACAAAAGCGAAAAAGTAAAATGGCATTCGATTTTTTGGTTCCCGTCAGCGATAAGGTGCTGGCCTATTCAGAACTGCTACCGCCCCAGGCCTTGGGGAAAAACATCCACAAGCATACCGAAAAAAAGGGGATGCCCGTATTTGCCAATGCCACCGTGGCAGTTTTTGCGGTGAATGAATCCAGAAATGCTTTTGAGAAAAAACCGGAACGGTTAAATGTTGATGAAATTCGCATTCAACTGTACCGACTTATGATGGGCAATTGGAATTCCACCATTCTTGATATCGGAAACGTTGAGGAAGGGGAAACCGTGGAGGACACCTACTTTGTGGTTAAGGAAGTGGTGGCCGGACTGTTGGAGGAAAATATTATACCTATTATTATAGGTGCTACCCAAGATATCACCTTTCCTACGTATCGAGCTTTCGATAATATCCGGAATATGGTCAATCTGGTATCCATAGATAGTAGGTTCGATTTTGGGGAGGACGAGGAACTCATCTCTTCCCATTCATATATGAGTCGTATAATTACGGATAAGCCAAATAACCTTTTCAACTTTTCCAATATTGGGTATCAAAGTTATTTTAATGCCCAGGAGGAAATTG
>JBCCUY010000040.1:0-15209 GCA_039196145.1 Bacteroidota bacterium | reverse complement strand
GAATTCTTGGTGGAAGGACATACCGATAACGTACCGTATTCAAGTGGTGTTTTAGTGGACAACTGGGATTTGAGTGCTAAGCGAGCTACTTCGATTGTCCGTACACTTCAGAACGACTTTGATGTTGATCCCAAGCGTATGACCGCAGCTGGAAGGAGCTATTACGTGCCATTGGCTTCCAATGATTCTGCTGCCGAAAGAGCTAAGAACAGAAGAACACGTATTGTGGTACTTCCAAAAATTGATCAGTTCTATAGCATGATCGAGGAAGGTATGAAAGACCCTGCTATTGGAGGTTCTGGAAACTAATCCGCAATAAAAAGATAGGAAAAAGCGACCTTAAAGGTCGCTTTTTTGTTTTAGAAGATATCCAAGGCCCCCTTACCTTCCCTTATCACTTCGGGGTATCCGGTGGATAAATCCACCACAGTGGAGGCTATATTGCCCCCGTATCCCCCATCGACTACTATATCTACAAGATCCTGCCACTTTTCGTAAATCAATTCTGGATCTGTTGTGTATTCCAAGAGGTCGTCCTCATCATGGATAGAGGTCGAGACAATAGGATTTCCAAGTTCTTGAACCAGGGCATTCACAATTCCATTGTCTGGCACTCTTATCCCAACAGTCTTCTTTTTCTTAAAATCCTTTGGAAGGTTGTTGTTGCCCGGAAGAATAAAAGTATAAGGCCCTGGCAGGGCCCGCTTTAAAATCTTAAAGGTTGTGGAATCAATCTGACGCACAAAATCCGACAGGTTGCTAAGATCGGCACAAACAAATGACCAATTGGCCTTTTCCAATTTTACCCCCTTAATACGGGCAATTCGCTGTAATGCCCTTGTATTGGTAATATCACAGCCAAGACCATATACGGTATCAGTAGGATAAATGACCAAGCCTCCCTTCCTCAAAACATCCCCTACCCGCTCTACTTGCCTGGGATTGGGGTTCTCTTCAAACAGCTTTATCAATTCGGCCATAACGCAATCTCATTTTACTACAAGGTAGTGAGAATCTTTTGCAAACCATATGATGGCCTTTACAAGATTCTGGTTTTAAATTCAACATCCGTTGGCCCAATAGTCCTATTGGTCAATTCATATAGGGCATCCGTCCATTTGCCCGTTAAAGAACCTCAATAATAAAGCAACTTTATATCTCAAAGACATCTATTATCAAACCTGAATACATGAACACAAAACTCAACCGATTAATTTTGGCAATTTGTCTATTGTTGAGTATCATGGGCTGCCATACCGCTGGCAATAAAATGCAAAGGGAACCGCGGCACTTTTCAGACGGGAAGGAATTGGTACAACAACTGGATCGGTTGTTTTTGCAACTTGCCCAAATTGATCCAACGCCCTCTGAATCCAAACCATTGATCACTTCAATAAATGAGCAAATACGAAAAACCATTGAAGGTGCAACAACCCAAAGCCTTCTAATCGATGCGTACGAGTCCTACAACTACAAAACCCACGAATTCGGATTCATTCTTTCCGAAGATCAGCAACTGGCCGTCTTTTCATGGGACACAAGAAGGGATGGTGCCAACAAATTCAAAAACATTGCATTCCACATCAAAGGTCACAAAGCAATTCCTACCTCTTTATATGGTGAATCTATCATTTACCATGAGGCATATACTATACAGAATTCAAAAAACAGGTCCTTTTATATAATCCACGGGAAAGGCAAAACACAGGAAGGTCATGATTTTTATAGGTTAGATGCTTTAAGTATAACTCCCGATGGTTTGAGCGAAGCCCCAATTTTTCCAAATCAACAGAGCTCTATGCTCTCTGCACGTCCCTTAGACTCTGATTCAAGGACATCTGCTGACTTTAGCATTGAAATGGACGGGTCATTAATCTTGAAGCCCGAATTTTGGAATCCTGCCGTGGTGTATCGACCATTAGAATTGATAAATGACCAAGCTGGGACTAGGTTCTTGGAAGGAAGTCTGACCCTAAAACATCCTTTGAACCCCAAAGACTTTGCATCCAAAAACAAGGATAATTTTATTAATGGTTCAGAAATACCCCTAAAGACACTAAAAAGTCCAAACCTCACATTCATCTTTGATGACCAAATAAAAATAACCTTGGTACACGAAAAAGATAGAGATACTACCTTACTCCAAACCAGTATTTATGGAGCCGACTTGGTTGATATTGAACTGCACAACCATGTCGACTTAATTGGCAAAAAGGGGGATTTACTATTCCTAATGGAAAAAGAGGAGTATCATAAGGTTATATTATACGATTTAAGTCAAAAAAGAATGCGATGGTCCAAAAGGATGGAAAACTTATTAATCTCCGATGACAAATTGGTTTTCACAGAACCCATTGAAGCATACCAGGTTTCAAAAAAAGCCAATATGGACTGTAAAATGGGTGCCGGAGTTCAGCAGACCTATTACAAGGTCTATGCATTTGATTATGATGTTCCCAATCCCATAGTGGAATACACCCAGCAAATCCTATGTGGTTATAGGGAAAACCAAAGTCTTGCAAAACTGTAAAACATGGTGTATATAGGAGGCAAAAGCACGTGGATGCCAGTGCGAAAACAAATCCATAAAACATCTCATCTGAGGGCCAAAAAGTACATTTTCTTTACCCTGTAAACTGTCCTTGCATAAGAAACCATTCCCAAAGCATCCTAACTTTCCAGAACCTCCAATTTTGCGAAACGAAGTAGTAGTTTTTTAATATCACCCCGTTCAAACTGTATTTCGGCCTTTTTATCGTTGCCTACCCCTTCAATTTTCAACACCTTACCCTTCCCAAATCGGGTGTGGTTCACCAAACATCCCTCAATGAGATTGGAATCAATGGTATTAGTGTTTGGCGCGGAAAGTTCAGGTTTTAGCTTTCTAAGTTTGCGCAATTGGTTCTCATTGGGCCTAAGGGTGCTGGGTGGTGTTCCATTTTTTGGTTTTATCTGACGTAATTTGCTTTTGTCAACCTCTCCAAAAATGTTGGCATCTATCATGGACTTATAACGATACCCATCATTTACCGGGGTAAGGTTTTCCACATATTGTTCCTCAATCTCCTCCAAGAATCTGCTGGGCTCAGCATCGATAAGCTTGCCCCACCGGTAGCGATTTTGTGTATAAGTAAGGTAGGCCTGTTTTTCTGCCCTGGTCAACGCAACATAGAATAAGCGTCGCTCTTCTTCAAGCTCACTTCGCGTATTCATACTCATGGCCGAAGGAAATAAGTCCTCCTCCATTCCCACGATATAGACATAGGGAAACTCAAGTCCTTTAGCCAAATGAATGGTCATAAGGGCCACACGGTCATCGTCGCCGGTATCCTTGTCCATATCAGTGGCAAGCGCAACATCTTCCAAAAATTCGGAAAGACCCCCGGTCGCATCTGCCAACTCCTTCTGCCCTTCTACAAAGTCCTTAATTCCGTTTAGAAGTTCCTCAATATTCTCCATCCGGGCTATTCCTTCTGGTGTACCGTCTTTTTTGAACTCCAAGAGCAAACCGGTTTTCTTGGCCACATGTTCCGCCAGCGTGAAAGCATCTGAGCCTTCGTTCATAATCTGAAAGCTCTTGATCATGGTGACAAAATCGCCCAGCTTTCGTTTGGTTCCTGCATTGATATT
This sequence comes from Bacteroidota bacterium, assembly GCA_039196145.1. Taxonomy (GTDB): domain Bacteria; phylum Bacteroidota; class Bacteroidia; order Flavobacteriales; family Flavobacteriaceae; genus Flagellimonas. The sequence continues at coordinate 11,579 of JBCCUY010000040.1, read as the reverse complement.
AAGGTTCAGCTTATCCAAATGTTCCATGACCTCAAAAATGGAACGGTCATATTGGTTGGCCGATACCGTTAGTTTATCCACCGTGGTTTGCCCTATACCCCGTGCCGGAAAATTGATTATACGTTTGAGCGCTTCCTCGTCCTTTGGGTTCAGAATTAACCTGAGATAAGCCAGGACATCCTTGATTTCCTTTCGTTGGTAAAAAGAAAGTCCACCGTAAATCCTGTAGGGAATATCTTTTTTTCTCAAGGCATCCTCAATGGCCCTGGATTGGGAATTAGTCCTGTATAAAACGGCAAACTCACCATTCTGCAGCTGATGCTGCATCTTATACTCAAAGATGGAACTAGCTACATACCTACCCTCTTCTGCATCCGTTGGACTCCGGTGCACCTTGATCTTGTTCCCTTCATCGTTGGAGGTCCATACCACCTTTTCCAACTGGTTCTTATTTTTTGCAATGATGGAGTTGGCGGCATTAACAATATTCTTGGTGGATCGGTAATTCTGCTCTAACCGGTAAACCGCAACATCATCATAGTCTTTTTGAAAGTTTAGGATATTGCTGATGTTCGCCCCGCGAAATGAATAGATACTTTGCGCATCATCCCCAACAACACAAATGTTTTGGTACCGGTCAGATAACGCTTTTACGATAAGGTACTGGGAATGATTTGTATCCTGGTACTCATCTACCAGAATGTATCGGAACCTGTCCTGATACTTCATCAACACCTCCGGAAAACGGGTCAGCAGTTCGTTGGTCCGAAGCAGTAGGTCATCAAAATCCATGGCTCCGGCCTTGAAACACCGATCCACGTAGTTTTGATAGATCTCCCCCAATCTGGGTCGTTTGGCCATCGCATCGGCCTCCACAAGTTCCGGATTTTGAAAATAGGCTTTTACGGTAATCAGACTGTTTTTATACGAGGATATGCGGTTCTGAATCTGTTTGTACTTGTAAATATCCTTGTCCAACCCCATTTCCTTGATAATGGAAGCAATTAGCCGCTGGGAATCCTGGGTATCATAGATGGTAAAGTTACTTGGGTATCCCAATTTGTCGCCGTCAAAACGCAATAGCTTTGCAAAAACGGAATGAAAAGTCCCCATCCACAAGTTTTTGGCCTCAGAGTTCCCAACTATGGTGGCAATACGCTTTTTCATCTCTCTAGCGGCTTTGTTGGTAAACGTCAAGGCCAGGATGTTGAATGAATCCACTCCTTGCTCCATCAGATGCGCTATCCGATAGGTAAGAACCCGGGTTTTACCGGACCCAGCTCCCGCAATTACCATCAATGGGCCATCCTTGTGCAATACAGGCGCCCGCTGCGCATCGTTCAATTCATCCAAAAAACTGCTCAAACCATTCAGGGATTTAAAAAGTAAAGGTGAAAATAGCCAATAAAGGTTTCACGCTAAAATCCTTGTCAGAATACTTATAAACACCAAACCACTTTCCTGTGAATTTGATATATTTAAAGACTAATTTGAAAATGGAATGAACTCCAATCGTATTGCTTTTCCACTTTTTTTTCTTTTTTGTTTTTCCCTAAGTGCGCAAACTACCAAAGCTGGACCCGTGGTTACCGATTTTGGAAAGGTGTACCATATCGAAAATCCGGATTTCAAAGTTGAGACGGAGAGGGAATATAAGGCGGTAATCGATGTTACCGGATCATGGGATGAGCACGAAAAAAGGAATGCACTAATAGAAACGGCTGCACGATTTTTGAACATGCATGCGCAAAGCGGTGTTCCCGCCGAGCAACTAAAAGTGGCCATTGTAGTGCATGGAGGTGCGACCAAAGATGTAATTGCCAATACAGCCTATCAAAGAAAGTTTGGTGCAAATAATCCTAATTTAGGACTGATACAGGCCCTTTTGGAAATTGATGTTCCGGTTATTATTTGTGGCCAATCCGCCAACTATCGAGGTATTTCCAGGGAGGAATTGATTCCTGGCGTCCAATTGTCGCTTTCAGCCATGACAGCTTTGGTACATCTGCAAAGTGAAGGCTATCAACTTATAAAATTTTAAAACCTGACAAGATGAGAAGATTAATTTTTCTTGCGTTGCTACTTCTAGGAACTACTGCCTGGGGCCAAGGGCCCAATTTGGAAAAAGACTATGCTGCCATAGAATCCAAAGTCATAGCATGGCGACATGACATTCACCAAAATCCGGAACTCAGTAATCGTGAGTTTAAAACTGCAGAAAAAATTGCCAAGCATCTGAAGTCCCTTGGTATTGAGGTTACCACCGGTGTAGCCCATACCGGAGTGGTTGGGGTGCTAAAGGGAAATCAGCCCGGAAAAGTAGTTGCACTTCGCGCAGACATTGATGCATTGCCCGTTACAGAACGGAATGACCTTCCATTTAAGTCAACCGTTACCTCCGAGTTTCTAGGGGAAAAAGTCGGTGTAATGCATGCCTGTGGACATGACACCCATACGGCTATTTTGATGGGTGTTGCTGAAATCCTTGCCAATAACAAAGATAAAATTAAAGGCACGGTGAAATTTGTTTTTCAACCTGCCGAGGAGGGAGCGCCTCCAGGGGAAGAAGGAGGAGCCTTGCTTATGGTCAAAGAAGGTGTTTTGAAGAATCCCGATGTCGATGCCATTTTTGGGCTGCACATCAATTCCCAAACCCCAGTGGGCACAATTCGCTACAAAATAGGTGGTACTATGGCGGCGGCACAAAGTTTTACCATTAAGGTTAAGGGAAAACAAAGCCATGGTTCCCAACCTTGGAGCGGTGTAGATCCTATATTGATCAGTGCCAAAATCATTGATGGTCTGCAAACCATTATCAGCAGGGAAGCAAATTTGACCAATGAAGCTGCAGTGATTACTGTTGGCAAAATCAAAAGTGGGGTCCGATTCAACATCATTCCTGAATCAGCTGAAATGCTTGGTACGATCCGTACGCTGGATTATGATATGAAAGACCATATTAACAAGCGCATGAAAGAAATGGTAGCAGGCATTGCCGAGGCTTATGGCGGGGAGGCTACCTGTGAAATAAAGGATGCCACGGACATTACCTTCAATGTACCCGAATTGGCCCAACAGATGTTACCAACATTGCACCGCGTTGCCGGCGATAAAAAAGTAATTGCACAAAAGGCCATTACCGGAGCTGAAGATTTCTCCTATTACCAAAGGGATGTCCCAGGGTTTTTCTTTTTTCTAGGTGGAATGACTCCTGGAAATACAGAATCCTATCCCCACCATACCCCAGATTTCCTTATCGATGATGCTGGAATGCAATTAGGTGTGAAAGCAATGACAGAATTGACATTGGACTATTTAAACATGTAGTATGGATGCCGTAATGGACTTTTTGTCAGAAACCCCATGGTGGACTTGGGCCTTGATTTTGCTCGGGCTTGTAGCCATTAGGGACATCTTCTTCCAAAAAGCCCATACTATAAGTCATAACTTTCCCATTATTGGCCATCTGCGATATTGGTTGGAAAGCATAGGCCCTGAAATGCGGCAGTACTTTGTGGCCAACAATAGGGAAGAACTTCCCTTCAACCGTATTGAACGCGGATGGATTTATGCCTCAGCAAAAAAGGAAAACAACTACGAAGGTTTTGGGACCGATCGCGACATTTATTCGCATCAGCACATTTTCGTTAAAAATGCCATGATCGGCTACCAGGTACCAAAAAATCACATCAACCAGACTAATCCATATTTTTTGCCCTGTGCCAAGGTAATTGGTGGCTATAACAAACGAAAAAAACCGTATCGACCTGCCTCCATCATCAACGTTTCTGCCATGAGTTTTGGTTCCCTATCGGCCAAGGCAATAGCATCCATGAACAAGGGAGTAGAAAAGAGCCAAGCTTACCACAATACAGGAGAAGGCGGGCTGTCCCCCTATCACAAACAAGGTGGGGATGTGATTTTTCATTTTGGTACGGGATATTTTGGGGTGCGGTCTAGGGAGGGTGATTTTTCCATGGAAAAGATGAAAATTCTAGTGGATGAGAACCCGTGTATCAAAGCTATTGAAATAAAGCTTTCGCAAGGCGCCAAACCAGGAAAGGGTGGCGTGCTTCCAGGAGCCAAGATAAGTCCCGAAATAGCCAAAATCAGGGGTGTGGAAGTGGGTAAGGACGTATTGTCCCCTGCCACACATAAAGCTTTTAACTCTATTCAGGAACTTCTCGAACTCATAGAATCCATTGCCAACAAAACTGGGCTTCCGGTCGGAATCAAGGGGGCCATTGGAAAACTAGATCAATGGGAGGAATTGGCCGATTTAATGCAAAAAACAGGGAAGGGACCCGATTTTATTAGTGTAGATGGCGGCGAAGGCGGAACAGGAGCAGCTCCACCGAGTTTTGCCGATCATGTTTCCCTGCCCTGGGTTTATGGGTTTTCATCCGTATATAAAATCTTCAAGGACCGCAAGCTTACGGAACGTATTGTATTTATTGGTAGTGGGAAGCTTGGATTTCCTGCCAAGGCGGCCATGGCCTTTGCCATGGGTGTGGATTGTATTAATGTAGCTCGGGAAGCTATGATGAGCATAGGCTGTATTCAAGCGCAGGTGTGCCACACCAACCGCTGCCCGGCGGGGGTGGCGACCCAAAGCAAATGGTTGCAAAATGGCATCAATGTTCCTTTGAAATCTGATCGGCTGGCACAATATTTTAAAACCTTCAGGAAGGAGTTTTTGGAAATCACCCATGCTGCCGGTTACGAACATCCAAGTCAGTTCACCATGAACGACATCCAGGTCAATGTGGATGACGACTACTTAAGTAGCGATCTTGAATCGGTTTATGGATACCAAAAGATTGTGGTTCCATTTGATAGTATGGAAGCCCTACATAATTGCATTTATTTGGGCGGAAGGAAAATTTCCGAAAAAACATCCTAATTTTACGCCAGAAATAGCCAAATAACTTACTTATGAAAAAAAGACTACTTCTTTGTTCATGCCTTCTAATAACCATTTCAGGGTTTACCCAAAAGAAAAGCGAACTGTTTGCGCAGATTGACGAGCTAAAAACCCAGATTAGCGAAACAGAACAGGAACTTGCCAAGGCCAAAAGGGAGATTTCTTCTTCCAATGCCAAAGCCGAAGCTTTGGAAACTGAAAATGTGAGCTTACGGGATGCCAATGCCACTTTGCTCAAGAATCTGAGCAATTTCTCAGAATTGTCCAAAAAGAACAGTGAAAATGTGACCAAGACCTTGGCAGCTCTGGAACGAAAAGAAAAACAGCTCAGCAGTATTTCGGACCAAATAGCCTCCAGTGACTCCACCTCTATTGTGGTGCTCACACGCATCAAACAAACAATGGGCGAGAATGCAAATGCCAACGTCGCAGATGGAGCAGTGGTGCTTTCCAGCAGTCTCAATAAATTGTTCGGTTCCGATACTGGGCTTACGTTAACTGATGAAGGTAAACTTTGGTTGTCCCAGGTAGCAAAAGTACTTTTGGCCAGTGCGAATCGAAGGGCCCAAGTGGAAGGCCTAAATATCACCGGAGAGTTTGGAGTTACCTATGATCAAGCCAATGTGGTCACCAAGGAATTGGTAAATACCCTACAGGTACCCCATGATAGACTTGCGATATCTGTAAAAGACGGTAATTTCAAGGAAGGTATTTCCATAAGTCTCCAGCCAGACTACAAGGGGTTTTACGACAAGGCCAAGAGTGATTTGAAAGCAACAAACTGATATACTTTTTGAACCTCTTGGGGAAAGCCAATACTTTTTGGCTTTTATAGACGTTTATGGTGTTATAAAATCAAAAACCAAACTATCCATGACCGGAGATGACATCTTTCAACTTTTTGCTTTTTTATTGCCAGCCGTAGTAACCGGTGCGGTGGCTTTTTACTTTTTTAGGCTTCACACCCGCAATGAAGATGGGCGCAGACGTTTTTTATTGCACAAAGATTCCCAAAAAGATACCCTTCCGATACGATTGCAGGCTTACGAACGTATGGTACTATTTCTGGAGCGAATCTCTATCAATAGTCTTGTAGTCCGTGTAGCTCCAAAAGGAAAGAGCAAAAGTGATTATGAAAACTTGCTCATTAAACAGATAGAAACGGAATTTGAACATAATCTTTCCCAGCAAATCTATATGAGCGATGAGTGCTGGAATATTATCAAAACAGCTAAAAACGCAACCATTCAACTGATACGTTCCGCCGGGATGAGCGAGACAGACTCTCCGGACAAGCTTAGGGAAGATATCTTGAACAAGACCATCGACAAACAGTCCCCTTCGGCAACGGCTCTTTCTTTTGTGAAAAAGGAAGTGGGCGAACTTTGGTAGTCCCTACTCTTGATGATCGGGATCTATTGGACTGGTTTCCTCGTTCTTGTTTTTTGCATATAGGTATCCTCTTTTCCACCAAAGTGTCATGCGCTCCTTATTGAACACCAGGGAATTGGTGGTTAAAACGGTTGGCGTATAGTAAAAGTTGATAATGGCATCTTTTTGATTGGCCACCAACTTGCCGATGCGAATATTCTGGTTTTCAATCCTATCCAGCATAAAACTGAAAATTGTGGTGATCAATTCAAATGGATTCCGAACCGGCATTCGGTTCAAATAATTCACTTCCGTGTGCAGCACGACCACATCTACTTCCGTAGCGCCTCGTTTTAGGGCTTCCTCTATGGGAACCAATGTACCCAGACCTCCATCGGCATATTCACAACCATTGCGCCTAGCCAAGCTCATAAAGGGTGTGTAGTTAGACGAAATCCAAATCCAGTCGCAGAATTCTTCATAGGTACAATCGTTTATTGATTTGTACTCTACCTGATTCAATGAAAGATTGGAAACCGTGACAACCACATCCTTGGAACCTTGCTTTAGCTCCTCAAACTCCGCTGTGGTAATGGACTGCCGAATGAGATGTTTTAAGTTTTCGCTCTCGCCAAAGGTTTTTTTGCCTCGGATAAAGTTTTTAACCACGTTCCAATGGTTAATGGCTATGACCTCAATCCCATGCTTTTTTTTGATGGTGAAAGGACAGTTATTGAAAATGCTCTTCTGGTTTACAGAGGAGTAGATTTCTTTTATCTTATCCAATTTGTTTAATGCCAAATGGGAAATCAGCAAACTCCCTGTTGATGTTCCTACAAACAAATCATAATCGTATCGCGCTTCTTGAATAAGGAACTGCGCCACACCACCCGCAAATGCACCTTTGCTTCCTCCGCCGGAAATAACCAACGCCCTCATTTTCCTAATGTTTTATCCAAATATTTTTGTTGTTCCAAGTTTAATGTGGGATAGATGGCCTCTACACGGGCCAGGTTTTCTTTTGCCTTCATAAAGTCCTTAAGCATTTTACGGGATGTTTTTTTAAAGTGCCATACATGATGATTGCAGGCAGCTATTAGATTTTTTAAGGTCTGGTCATTAAAAGCTCCTATGCTTTTGAGATACTGAAACGCCAATAATCTGACCTCAAAATGATGTTCTATTCCCGTATACCCGTTCAACTCTTCAAAATATTTAGGTTTCTTACTGTTTTCATAATCAGGTGTTACCAAAGCCAAAGCCAACCATAACATGTGCACATTTTTGTTTGGAAATCCGGTTATGTCCTTGGTAACATCCAAATATTGCTTTCGTTGATCGGGAAAATCGGTCCAAAGTCGGAATAAAGCGGACTCAATGGTTGTATAGCTCTGGTCCTTTAACAGGGTTTCAAAGTCGACCCGGGATTCCGATGGTATACTTTCAATACCCAAAACAAGGGCTTGCCGAACCCTTAAGCCCTCTTCTTTTAAAAGTTTTTGCAAAAAACTTGGCGACAACACATTCGCATATTCCAAAAGCAACTCTCTTTTAAGCGCTGTGGACCGAAGGTTTTCCCATGTAGCCTTCAAGATTTCTTCAGCAGACCCAATTTGTTTCTCTATCTGGTCTTTTATCCGATAATACAGTGCTATAGATGTGTTGTTGTTCTTTAGATAGTCCTTGGCAATCTCCATGGGGAATTCCGACTCCTGCAACCATTGTTCCTCAAAATCCTTCAGCTTCATCCCCGATGCCTTTTCCATTTCCCACATAAAATCGGCGATGGTCACGTTTTTATAGGCAAATTTTGTCAAGTAATTTTTTATTCCCTCCTTAAACGCTTCATCCCCTACCCTTTGTTTAAGCATCACCAATGCCCAGGCCCCTTTCTCATAAAAGGTTAGACTGCCCGCACTGGCGTTGGTCAGGGCTTCACCATTCCCCTCCCCTGAAAAATTGGACAGGGCATTCGCCGTCTCCCACAATCGCCAGTAAAAGTAATCCGCCCCGAAAATTTGTTTTTCTGCGAGATACGCATAAAATGTGGCGAAACCTTCGTGAAGCCAATGGTGCTCCCCACTCTGCTCCGTCACCAAATTCCCAAACCATTGGTGTGCCATTTCATGGGCGTTGACGTTGACGTAGTTTTTGTCAACAAACCCTATGGAATCTACCATAAAGGTGTTGGAGAAAACAGTTGCTCCCGTATTTTCCATTCCCGCATAAAGGAAATCTTGAACCGGTACCTGCTTATAGTTCTGCCACGGATAGGGCACCCCAATCTCCTTTTCCAAAAACTCAAAAGCCTGTTTGGTATATCGATAGGTAGGTTCAATCTTCAAACTGTCCTTAGGATCATAATACAATCCAATTTCCACTCCTGATGATGACTTTAGCAACTTCTGTTTAAAATTTCCGATGACAAAGGCTACCAAATAGCTGCTCATCGGATGTTCCATATTAAAATGCCAAGTAGTTTGCCCTCCCTTGGTAATTTTATCTTTTAAGACCCCATTGGCAAAAACTTCATAACCTGAATTGAAGATTATGGAAAGGTCGAACTCAACCTTTTCGGTCATATCATCAAAACTAGGAAGCCAATGACTCGTATATTTTCCCTGGCCTTGGGTCCATATCTGTCCCTCTTCCTTATTCAGCAAGTATAACATCCTTGAGTCCATGTATTCCTGCAGCTTAGAGTATATCAGTGCTGATCCTGTCCCATCTACACTGTGTTTAAGTGAATCTGGAAATTGCCATCTTGGAAAGTATACCGTCTGACTTGGTTGTGAGGTATAGTCTAACCGAAGGGTATACGACCTTCCTTTTTTCAGTCTTTTTTTGATTGTGATTCTTTTTCCATCATTGGAGAATTTCACCTTTTTGGTGTCCAAAGTCACTTTGGAGAATTCCATGTCCACGGCATCCAAAAAAACAGACTCGGTATCCTTAAGCACCTCAAAATCATAGCTTACCGTTCCTTTTATAGATTTGGACAAGGGATTTGGTTGAATAGTAACTTTAGCGGAGATAAAGTCAACCTTGTCCTGAATTTGGGACAAGACCGCCTGACATAGCAGCAAAAAAAGTAGGGCCGTAGAAAGCTTCATAGCTGAGGTATCACAAAAGTCTTTCCAAATTACATATTTTAGTTTGATGAATCCCAATTTTCTACAAACTCCCCTGCACTATCTTAAAGGAGTTGGCCCAAACAGAGCCGATACCTTGAAGACCGAACTGGGATTGGAAACGTTTAGGGATTTGTTGCATCTTTTTCCGAATCGCTATTTGGACAAAACCCAATACTACAAGATTTCCCAACTACAACCCAGTGGCGCCGATGTTCAAATCGTGGGAAAAATTGTCCATTTAAAAACCGTGGAACAGAAACGGGGCAAACGATTGGTAGCACGATTTATTGATGATACGGGAGAAATGGAATTGGTATGGTTCCGAGGGCACAAATGGATCAAAGAGCAGTTGAGACTTAACGAGCCCTACGTGGTATTCGGAAGAATAAACCGCTATGGAGGCAATTTTTCCATGGCCCATCCTGAAATGGAATTGCTTAGAGAGCACCAAAAAGGCCTCAAGATCTTAATGCAACCCATTTACCCCTCTACCGAAAAATTAAGCGCAAAGGGAATCACTAATCGGGTCATCAGTAAAATGGTGCAACAACTACTTTTAGAATCCAAAGGGCAATTCCCAGAGTCACTTTCTCCTTCTATTTTAGAAGAATTACGTTTGATTCCCAAAAGCGAGGCCTTGTTGAATATCCATTTCCCCAAAAGCCAAGAACTGCTTGCCAAGGCTCAATTCCGATTAAAGTTTGAGGAATTGTTCTATGTGCAATTAAGGTTGATCTCGAAAAAATTGGTTCGAAAACAAAAAATTAAGGGGCTTAGCTTTGAAAGGGTTGGTGAGAACTTCAATGCTTTTTTCAGCAATCATTTACCGTTTGAGTTGACCAAGGCCCAAAAAAAAGTCATCAAGGAAATTCGCAATGATTTGGGAAGCAACGCACAAATGAACAGATTGCTTCAAGGCGATGTAGGTTCAGGAAAAACGATTGTAGCTCTGATGATCATGCTTTTGGCTTCGGATAATGGATATCAATCCTGTTTGATGGCCCCCACCGAAATTCTTGCCCAACAACATTATAATGGCCTAAAGGAGCTTTTGGGCCAAATGGACATCAAGATTGCCTTGTTGACCGGGTCCACTAAAAAGTCTGAACGCACCTTGCTCCATAATCAGCTGGAAAATGGCAACCTGAACATTCTAGTGGGTACACATGCCGTTCTGGAAGATAAGGTTCAATTCAAGAACCTAGGATTGGCCATAATAGACGAACAACATCGGTTTGGAGTAGCCCAACGCTCCAAACTATGGCATAAAAACGAAACCCCTCCGCATATCCTGGTAATGACGGCCACACCCATACCAAGAACGTTGGCCATGAGCCTTTATGGTGACTTGGACGTTTCCGTAATTGATGAGCTGCCTCCCGGGCGTAAACCCATTAAAACGGTCCATCGCTTTGACACCAATCGACTAAAAGTATTTGGATTCATCAAAGATGAAATTAAAAAGGGGCGACAGATTTATGTGGTGTACCCACTTATACAAGAATCGGAAGCGTTGGATTATAAGGATTTAATGGATGGTTATGAAAGTATAGCCCGTGATTTTCCGATGCCAGCGTATCAGGTTTCCATTGTCCACGGAAAAATGAAACCAGCTGACAAGGATTATGAAATGGAGCGCTTTGTAAAAGGTGAGACACAAATCATGGTGGCTACCACGGTAATAGAGGTTGGGGTCAACGTTCCCAATGCCTCGGTAATGATCATAGAAAGTGCCGAGCGTTTTGGGCTGTCGCAATTGCACCAGCTTCGGGGTCGTGTGGGTCGTGGAGCGGAGCAAAGTTTTTGCATTCTGATGACCGGTAACAAACTGTCCGAAGACTCCAAAACAAGACTGCAAACCATGGTGAGGACAAATGATGGCTTTGAGATTGCAGAGGTGGACCTTAAGCTAAGAGGTCCAGGAGATTTAATGGGGACCCAACAGAGTGGGCTTCTCAATCTTAAGATTGCGGATATTGTGAAGGACAATCAAATTTTGCAGACGGCAAGATATCATGCTATTCAAGTACTAAAGCATGATCCCAGATTGGAGAAACCTGAAAATGTATCAATCCAGAGTGCTTATAACGCGATAGCCAAGGGTAGGGAAATATGGGGCTATATAAGTTAAAGTGCCCGGCAAAAGCCGG
>JBCCUY010000039.1:0-15366 GCA_039196145.1 Bacteroidota bacterium | reverse complement strand
CATTTTAACAAAAAAACTGCTAAAAAAAGAAGGGTTTTTAAAGAATAATGGATTTCACTAGGTCACTCTACGGTAACCGATTTGGCCAAGTTCCGTGGCTGATCCACATTACAACCTCTCATTACGGCAATGTGATATGAAAGCAACTGAAGTGGTATGGTTGTTAGCAATGGACTTAAACTTTCAGATACTTCTGGCACCTCTATAACATGGTCCGCGAGTTCCTTTACCTGAACATCCCCTTCTGTAACAACAGCTATGATCCTTCCACTTCTGGATTTGATTTCCTGAATGTTACTTACCACCTTTTCATAGTGTCCTTTTTTGGTAGCGATGACCACCACCGGCATTTGCTCGTCGATCAAGGCGATAGGACCATGTTTCATTTCCGCTGCTGGATAACCCTCAGCATGGATGTAGCTGATTTCCTTGAGTTTCAATGCACCCTCAAGCGCCACCGGAAAGTTGTACCCCCTACCCAAATAAAGGCAATTCGAAGAATCCTTGTAGATTTCGGAAATCTGTTCAACAAGCTTATTGGACTCCAATGACTTTTCAACCTTAGCAGGAATGCTCTCCAACTCTGTTAAAATCTCATGGTACCTTGATTCGGAAAAAACACCCTTTTCGTGTGCCAATTTTAAAGCCACCAAAGTAAGCACTGTAATCTGTGTGGTAAATGCCTTGGTTGAAGCAACTCCAATCTCCGGGCCAGCATGTGTATAGGCACCTGCATGGGTTTCCCTCGCAATAGATGACCCCACTACATTACATACTCCAAAGACAAAAGCCCCCTTCTCCTTTGCCAATTTTATGGCCGCAAGGGTATCCGCGGTCTCTCCAGATTGTGAGATGGCGATGAGCACATCATTTTCTGTAATGACAGGGTTTCTATATCGGAACTCAGAGGCATACTCCACTTCAACAGGGATTCTTGCCAAATCTTCAAAAATGTACTCGGCTACCAACCCGGCATGCCATGAGGTTCCGCAAGCCACGATGATGATTCGGTTTGCATTCAGAAACTTTTCCAAGTTCTGATCTATCCCTGACATCTTAACAATGCCCTGGTCCGCCAATAGTCGCCCTCTATAGGTATCCAAAATGGCCCTAGGCTGTTCGTAAATCTCCTTGAGCATGAAATGCTCGTAGCCTCCCTTTTCAATTTCTTCAAGATTCATTTGAAGCTCCAAGATATTGGGGTATGCGATGGCATCGTCTTTTATTTTGCGAAGCTTAATTTCTTTACCGATTCTAATAATCGCCATTTCTTCATCCTCCAAGTAAACCGCGTTGTTGGTAAACTCGATAAATGGAGACGCATCGGATGCGATAAAATATTCGTTTTCACCAATTCCAATCGCCAAGGGACTTCCAAGTTTGGCAACCACAATCTCATCCGGCTTATTTTTATCAAAGACAGCAATGGCATAGGCGCCAACAACCTGGTTCAATGCTATTTGAACAGCTTGACCCAATTTAACGCCCTCTTGCTTTTTGACTTCTTCTATCAGGTTTACCAACACTTCCGTATCGGTATCCGACTCAAATGTGTATCCGCGTTCCATCAACGCTTTTTTAATGGACTCATAATTCTCAATGATCCCATTGTGTATGATGACCAAATCTCCTGAATTGGAATAGTGCGGATGCGAGTTTACGTCATTGGGAACCCCGTGTGTGGCCCACCGGGTATGTCCCAAGCCCAGCTTACCCTTGGTCCCAATTGCGGTTTCACTTTTTCTTTTCAGGTCTTCTACCTTTCCCTTAGTCTTGGATAGATGGGTATCTTCACCATCAAAAAGCACAATTCCGGCGCTATCATAACCGCGATATTCAAGTCGTTGAAGTCCTTTAATAATAATCGGATAGGCATCTCTATGCCCAATATATCCTACAATTCCACACATAAGAAAGCTATTTAAATAGTAAGGAATCAGCTTTAGCCCGCAAAGTTAACCTCAATTTTTTTGAATAACCAAGGGTTGCTTAAAGTTATACAACGAAAAAAATAAACAAATGGTGTACCCTTGATTGCACAAATACAACAAGTCCTTATCCAGAGAAACTTAAACCTTGCTAATTAACTTACTTAAATAATGGTAATTATAAAAGACAAAAGCCCCAAGAACTCTAATGGGGCTTATTAAGTCATGAACGAAGTCTTGTATGCAGTTAGTTATACAGTCTTATTGAGCTTGTCTTGTTGTCCCAATTACCAAAAGTACCAAACCTGATTTTCTTTAACCTTTTAATTCCGCCTCCGTTAGGCTTTCCAAATCGGGCTCTTCCCTCTATGAAAACTGACTTCCCGGAGTAGTTTTTGTGCTCATATAGTCTTGCAGCGACGTTAAAAACCTTAACCGAAGACAATTTATCATTTGGATTTGTTAGGTATCTAAGCCCTCCACATCTAGGCAAACCTACTCCGTCCCAAAACAATCTATTTCCAAAGTCTGTTAATCGTTGTCGATTATCTCCAGTATTGTCTGGAAAAGAGCAATTGGTATTGGCCCATTCGAATTGATATCTGGAATCATAGCAACAATTCTCATACAATATAAGATTACCTGCGACATAGTAATAATAAGGATTCGAACTGTTAGCCAATTGGTTTGAGCTTACCTTTTTGGAGCTCAGAAATGCTTCGAACTTTGAATCGTCGGCAATCAGAACTATGTTATTATCGTCAACAACATATTGCGTTAAGTCCGGATATTTCTCAAAAATTGATTGGACTTGATCATAAGAAGCATCTTGTAAGGGAATGAACTCACCTTCATCGTCCTCTTCGAAGCTGACTCTGAACTTTTCTTCCTCGAATACGTACTCTACAAATTCGACATTAGATTCCAACTCTGACTGTTGGTGGTTCACATCAGACTCCGTAGAGCATGCAAATACCACAAAACATAGCGCAATTAGGGCAAAATGGATTTTTTTCATTTTTAAATAGTTTTAGAATAGGATTAAAAATTTTCACTGTTCAAAACTAATCTAAAAAAGGAAAAGTGGTATTTTTCTTACATTATTTTATTGTCAAATTTATCCCTTTAACGGTTTCCAAATTGGATTAGCAGTTTTTTTAAATCATTTGGTTGTGAAAGATTATTTTCAATTCGCTTCCGTAAAGAAAACCTCCAGTTTTAGTCGCTTGTCTTCCGGAACATCATCTCCATTACCAAAAAGTACAGTTCCCAAAGGATTAATAGTAGACATAATCGGGATTTCTATTTGATCCATAGCAGTGCTCATAGCATCTTGAACACGACCGTCAACAATATTGGACGTTAGGGTAAGTCCCAAAGTCGCATTCACTGAGTCACGGACAATAATGTTATTGATATGATCTGTTATTCTAACCTTGTAACTTACTCCCCGTCCAGATTCCTTTTGGAGTATTCCGTCGAAATCCAGAAATCTTCCCAAAGGCTCATTGGTTTCTCCCCTTTCATTGGCGGGATCGAAAATGGCCAAATCGGTTTCCGCATTGTAGACATATACCCTTGGAGGATCAATTGCCGAAGTACCAACCGCTGCCTGATCGATATAAAAGACCAAATTGGCTTCATTGATAATCCAGTTGTTCTGCTTGATCTGATTTATGATATCCGCGCCTCCGTTCACTGTTTCCTCAAATAAGCGAAGTTCAGTAAAGGTCCTTGTGCCTCCTTTTGTATAAATCCTGCTCGCAGGATCTTCGCTATCCAAGGCATTCAGCACATCCCCAGTAAAGGGTGCGTCTTCAAAGGTGTTCACTGCGTTCCCAAGAATATTGCCATTGTTATCAGCGGTTATCAAATTCATCACCACACTTCGCTCCACGGTTTCAACCACTTCATCGGTGGCATTGTAGTCCTGGAAATCATAGGTTACGGTAATATTTGCCTGGGTAAGGTCAAACAAAAACATTAATTGGGAATCCTCTGGCATGCTCAACTGGATTCCTCTAAAATAATCTCTGAAGTTGGCAAGACTTAGTAATTCAGATTGTCCCTCCTTATCCAATATTTCTTGAAAAAACTCGGTTCTCAATGGAATTCGAATACCAGGCGCCAACGTTCTGCTCGCATTAATGGTCAATGATTCATCAGTCTCCGTATCAGGATCATCTTCATTGGGAAAAGTAAACTCTTTGTTATCAAATGTTACAATTCCATCTGTTTGGGAGTCATAAAACGTATTAGAGGTAAAGCCAGAAAAATCTTGATTTGAAAAATATTCTTGGGCCTCTTCAAAATTTGCGTTTGGATCCAAATCCCTTAGAAAGAATGTGGACCGCTCTACGGTTAAATCAAAGCTGCCTTCAATCACTTCATTTTGCACCATAAGACCTGGCCCCCAAATACTATCAAGGTCAAATCGCCTCGCAAAGGAATTGGATATAAAATCATCCCCAGTTCCATCGTCATCTGGATCAAGGGGGTTAGAACCATTAATACGTTCTTGATTATCGCTTACACCATCACCATCAGAATCCGAACTTGGGTCGCTAGGATCGGCATCAAAGAGATTGTCCACACCATCCCCATCTGTATCCTTTAGAGAACTGGGAGGCACCTGAAAAGGAATGTACAAATAAACTTCCTTGACGGTCTCATTTTCAGGTATAGTACTTTCAGAATCATCACTATCGGCATTGTCCTCAATATCTTGGGATGAATCCCCGAAAGTGGGATTGGTAACTCCTCCCGGTAAAGATACTTGGGATATTATTTTTGCAACCCTTCTACCATAGACCAGGTCATCAAATGTTCCCAATTGGTAAAGTGGCAGCTGATTGGTCTGGACAGCTAATACTCCTTTATTAAATGCAAACACATCATACTCTACCCTACCGTTGGTAAAAGGTTCTCCAGCCACAACACCCTCTCCAATGGTGCCCAATTCTTCTTCACAGGACGTGATTAAAAAAAATAAAGCTCCAACCAAGGCCGAAACTTTGAAAATCCTTGAAAATTTCATGCAATTTATTTTAAAACTTCTGTCTTATAGAAATTTGTGTACGCCTCTTCCGCCTCTTGAAGCGAAACGTAAGGGAGTACAGGTTTGGAAAGATTGGTTATGTGGTTCTTCAACTCCTCCGATATCTCTTCCGAGGCTAAAATAACCGCATCGGAATAATCTACTGCAACTTTTAACAAATTATTATAGTCGGGGGCGGAAAGCGATGAAACATTCTCAGTTTCAATGCCGTCGAATGCAATTTTATTGATCATCTCACCGTCCAACTGCCCGTCATATCCCTTGTTGTATACAGAGGTTACAATCTTGCTGTCGGCGAACAATGGTTCATCGGCATAATACTTCCTTAAATAAAGGGGAAGTAATGAAGCCATCCAGCCGTGCACATGGATAATATCAGGAGACCAGTTCAATTTTTTAACGGTTTCCACCACGCCTTTTGCAAAAAAGATGGCCCGTTCGTCATTATCCGGAAAAAGATTTCCTTCGGCGTCATTGAATGTAGCTTTCCTTTTGAAATATTCTTCGTTGTCTATGAAATAAACCTGAATTCTTTCTCTAGGAATGGATGCTACTTTTATGATCAATGGCATATCCATATCATTGATCACCAAATTCATCCCGGACAAACGAATTACCTCATGCAATTGGTGCCTTCTTTCATTTATGTTCCCATATCTGGGCATAAAAATCCGTATCTGCCCCCCATTGCTATTGACCATTCTGGGTGCTTCATAAGACATTAAGGAAACTGGATTCTCTGGGAGGTAGGGTACTAATTCTGAAGATACAAACAATATCTTTTTGCCATTCATAAACACTTTCTTTTGCTTATCCGAAAAACGTAGCTGCAAAAATACAAAAATTATGCTGATTAGCAGTATTTATAGTATTTTTGCACGCTTTTGAACTACGCCATGCCCGTATTTGACACTAAAAAGGAACTTAAATCCTTTCTTCAAAAAGAAAGGAGCAAAAACCATACCGTTGGTTTGGTCCCTACCATGGGTGCCCTGCATGACGGTCACTTATCATTGGTCAGGGCGGCTTCAGAAGAAAACGATGCCGTGGTGGTAAGCATATTTGTTAACCCCACACAATTTGATAAAAAGGACGATCTGGCCAAATATCCAAAAAATTTAAGGCAGGACATTCAACTGTTGAAAGTGGTCAATCCCAAAATAATAGTGTTCACACCTTCGGTGGACGAAATCTATGGCGATAATGTGATTTCGGAAAGTTATGGGTTTGAGGGATTGGATAAGGTTATGGAAGGTGCTTTCAGATCTGGACATTTTGATGGGGTGGGAACCATTGTGGAGCTTTTTCTTAGAACTGTGGCTCCGGACAAGGCCTATTTTGGGGAAAAGGATTTTCAACAACTGCAGATTATCCGTAAAATGGTTGAATTGAAACAACTTCCAACCCAGATTGTTGGTTGTCCCATTGAACGGGAACCCCATGGACTGGCCATGAGTTCACGTAATGAACGCCTGTCAAAAACGACAAGAATAGAGGCCGGTTTCATCCATTCCACCCTCCAAACTGCCAAATCCAAATTTGGCACGGAAAGTGCTAAGAATATTAAGGATTGGGTAACGGCCCAATTTGCTGAAAATGAACTATTGGAACTAGAGTATTTTGAAATTTCGGAAGAAACCACTTTAATACCAATACAGGAAAAGCAAGTAAACAAAAAATATAGAGCGTTCATAGCCGTTTATGCTGAGGACGTTCGCTTGATAGACAATCTAAGACTGAATTAGTTAATTTTGCACCATGCAAGTTGAAGTAGTAAAATCTAAAATCCACAGGGTAAAAGTCACGGGGGCAGACCTAAATTACATAGGTAGTATTACCATTGACGAAGACCTCATGGATGCTGCAAATATCATACGGGGCGAAAAGGTCCAAATCGTGAACAACAACAATGGGGAACGATTGGAAACTTATGCCATTCCCGGACCTAGAGGTTCTGGCGAACTGACCCTTAATGGCGCTGCTGCCCGCAAAGTTGCAGTGGGCGATGTACTTATCCTTATCACCTACGCATGGATGAATATTGAAGAGGCCAAATCCTTTAATCCGGCATTAGTGTTCCCCAATGAGGAAACCAATATGTTAAACTAGTTTTGGCCACATCCCTTAAAAAGTTTCTAAAAATTGCCGTTCCCATCCTAATAGGATTGGGACTGGTATACTATTCCTATACTTCTACTACCCCGGACGATAGGGCCAGAATTTTTGAAGCCATTAAAAGCGCAAATCCCCTTTGGGTCTTTTTGTCCATTTTTATTGGTATCCTAAGTCATATATCCCGAGCTTTCCGCTGGAATTATCTCTTGGAACCAATGGGCTATAAACCTAGATTGGTCAACAATGTACTTATTATCCTCACCAGTTACTTTGCCAATACATTGGTACTGCGCTCCGGAGAGTTTTTACGCGCAACAGCACTGAACACCTACGAAAAAGTTCCTTTTGAAAAGGGTTTTGGCACCATCGTAACGGAAAGAATCATAGATGTTATCATGCTGTTGCTGGTCATTACCATTGCACTTTTGGTACAAACCGATGTGATTTTAGGCATACTGGAAGAAAATGGGATAGGACTTGTGGGTTCTTTGGTCTTACTTTTGGTTGGTGTCCTTGGGCTCATTATCTCAATCCGACTCATTAAAAAGTCGACCTCAAAGTTTGCCTTAAAAATCAAGACATTTCTAAACGGACTCCTGGATGGTGTCATGAGCATCTTTAAAATGAAAAAAAGAGGGGCTTTTATCTTTCATACCTTCTTTATTTGGGCCTGTTACATTGGAATGTTCTGGGTTATTAAATTTACCGTTCCAGAGACTACGGAACTGCCTTTAGGAGCTTTTTTGGTGGCCTTTGTGGCCGGTGCCTTCGCCATGGCCACAACCAATGGTGGCTTGGGGCTTTTCCCCATTGTTGTGACCGCAGCTTTGTCCGTTTATGGCATAAGTAAAACTTCCGGGGATGCTTACGGATGGATCATGTGGACCGCCCAGACCTTAATGGTGGTCGTTTTTGGCACAATATCCTTTATTGTGTTGCCGTTATTGAATAGAAATCGGTAAATCCCTACCACTAATTCAATTCCCATGAAAAATTGGCTCTTCATTTTGATAGGCCTGCTATGCTTCGATTTGACCGCACAGGTAAAAACAGAAATCTTTGAATCGTTCAAGTTACAGGAGCGTAGAGGAGTTTCCTACTACTTCCCAGAAGACTATTCCGAAGAGAAAAAATATCCGCTATTGGTCGTTCTCGATGCAGAATATCTTTTTGATTTGGTTGTCGCCAATGCCAAGTTCTACAGTGAGCACCAGCGTATGCCCGAGGCTATTATTGTGGGTGTACACCAATTTGAGAATGATTTACGTTGGGAGGATTGCGATTTTGAACAAACCAATGGCCTTCCCACCGAAAAAGGGGCCAAGTTTTATGAGTTTCTAGGAACCGAGTTGATTCCCTATCTAGAAACCAGTTACAATATAGCACCATTCAAAATGTTCATCGGTTATGATATTACCGCCAACTTTGGAAACTATTTTCTGTTCAAGGACCGTTCCCTGTTCAACTCCTATCTGTCCATCTCCCCTGTACTTGCCACAGAAATGGAAAGTAGGGTGCCATCCAGATTATCCGATCTAAAACAGGAGATTTTCTACAATGTTGTATTGGAAAAGGAAAAAACAGAAGACCGCCAGCGTATTCTTCAGATGAACAATGCCATAAAATCCATTGACAAAGAAAGTCTTCATTACTTCTTTGATGAGTACGACAATGCGGACCATGTCTCCATTGCGGCATACGGAATCAGCAAGGCCTTCGACAATGTTTTCAAAATCTTCAGACCCATTAGCCCTAAAGAGTACAAAACGGAAATTTTGACTTCGGATGAACCGGTCATCAAGTATCTGGAAGACCGCTATGACATGATCGAACGTTTGCTAGGCTTCAGAAAACCAGTGGAACTCAATGATATCATGGCCATCTATGCGGCCTGTCTAAAGAAAGATGATTTTGAATCCCTCAAACCATTGTCCGAAATCTGCAAAAAACAATACCCGGATGCCATGATGGGCTTTTATTTTGAAGGAGAGTACTATGAAGAATTGGGAGAGCCCAAGAAAGCGTTCAAGACCTTTGAAAAGGCATTCCAGATGGAGGAAATCGACTTTCTTACCAAGGACATGGCCCTGGAAAAGATTGATGCTCTTAAAGCAGACTTTGGTTATTAAATCAACACTTTTTTGGTTTTCTAATTTGGTGTAGCCCGGATTTTGGATATCCAATAAAGGAACCATCCTAAAATCCATGCATCATATTCCATATCTTTGGGCTCTTCTTTAATAACGAATGGCCAAGACCAAAACTGCTTTCTTTTGTCAAAACTGTGGCGCGCAATACCCCAAATGGGTAGGGCAGTGTTCTTCGTGCAAACAGTGGAATACCATTGTGGAGGAAGTGGTCCAAAAAGAGGAAAAAAGAAGTTGGAAATCTGAAAGCCCTCCTACAAAACACATCTCCCGTCCTTTAAAACTATCCGAAATTACCAACGAAAAGGAAGTTCGGCTTGATGCCAAGGATTTGGAATTTAATCGGGTTTTGGGCGGAGGTATTGTTCCTGGTTCATTGATTCTTTTAGGAGGGGAACCCGGTATTGGAAAAAGCACCCTCTTGCTTCAAATTGCCCTAAAACTCCAGTATAAAACACTTTATGTATCTGGCGAAGAAAGTCAGAAGCAGATTAAAATGCGTGCCGAGCGCATTCACCCCAATAGTGAGACCTGTTTCATCCTTACGGAAACCAAAACTCAGCACATTTTCCAACATATTTCGAGTGTGGAGCCCGACTTGGTTGTCATTGATTCCATCCAGACCCTTCACACTGATTACATCGAATCTGCCGCAGGAAGTATTTCCCAAATTCGTGAATGTACGGCCGAGTTGATCAAATTCGCCAAAGAAACCAATACCCCGGTCATTTTGGTAGGACATATTACCAAAGACGGCACCATAGCGGGACCAAAAATCTTAGAGCACATGGTGGATACCGTACTGCAATTTGAGGGGGATCGCAACTACGTTTACCGTATCCTTAGGTCCTTAAAGAACAGGTTTGGTTCCACCGCCGAACTTGGGATTTATGAAATGCAGGGCAGTGGATTGCGCGAAGTCAACAACCCCTCCGAAGTATTGATCTCCAAAAACGAGGAAGACCTCAGCGGAACGGCCATTGCCGCAACTGTGGAAGGCATGCGGCCTCTCCTCATAGAAATTCAAGCCTTGGTAAGTACAGCCGTTTATGGTACGCCCCAGCGTTCGGCCACCGGTTTTAATGCCAAACGCCTAAATATGCTTTTGGCGGTGCTTGAAAAAAGAGCTGGATTTAAACTGGCCGCCAAGGATGTTTTCCTAAACATAACGGGTGGAATTTCTGTGGATGATCCCGCCACAGATCTTGCCGTATTGGCCGCGATTCTTTCCAGCAACGCCGACATTCCTATAGAAAAAGGCATTTGTTTCGCTGCGGAAATTGGGTTAGCAGGGGAAGTTCGCCCCGTACAACGGGTAGATCAACGCATCCTGGAAGCTGAAAAGTTGGGTTTCCATCGCATCTTCGTTTCCAAAAGCAATAAAATTGGCTTGAAAAACACCGGGATACAGATTCAGTTGGTCTCCAAGATTGAGGATGTCATTGGCAATCTTTTTGGGTAACTCAAAAGCATACACTATTGGTTTTCCAGGATTTATCTTTCTATATTTAGGAAAACCTGCCCATGAAACCATTAAAATACATTCTTCCAGTATTTGTGCTAGCACTGGGCTCATGTCAAGTTGAAAAGGAAGGGGCCTCAGAACCCCAATTCACCACTTGGCAACATTATTTAGGTGATCCGGAACGCACCCACTTCTCTAATCTTGATGAAATAGACACCCTAAATGTCAAAGACTTGAAGCTTGCATGGACCTATGCGAGTGGAGGGCTCCAGGAAGGGCGAACCACCCAAATCCAAACAAACCCTTTGATTGTGGATGGCAGGTTGTTTGGTGTAAATGCGGCAGTAGAACTCTTCGCTATTGATGCAGGCACTGGAAAGGAAGTCTGGAAATTTCTACCCAATGTAAAGGACAATTCGGGATTGGGACTAAGTCGAGGGTTGAGCTATTGGACTTCCGATGGTGAACATTCGGCGCGCATCTTTTTCAGCTCAGGTTCCAAGTTGTACGCAGTAAACCCAGAGGATGGTAAAGCGATTTCTTCATTTGGTATAGGAGGCAGCATAGATCTAAGAGAGGGTTTGGGAAGGGATCCCATGCGACTTTCTGTGGTGTCAAACACCCCAGGGGCAATCTACAACAACCTATTGATCCAGGGCACCCGGGTGGGCGAAGGACCTGGTTCTTCCCCCGGGCATATTCGCGCTTATAATGTGTTGACGGGTGAAATTGCATGGACTTTTCATACGATTCCCCAACCCGGGGAATATGGTTATGACACCTGGCCTACAGAAGCCTACAAAACCGTTGGAGGGGCTAACAGTTGGGCCGGAATGGCCATCGATTTGGAAAGAGGAATTGTCTATATTCCAACAGGGTCGGCCGCGTTTGACTGGTATGGCGGAGATAGAATAGGTTCCAACCTTTTTGCCAATTCCTTGCTAGCCTTAAATGCGGAGACAGGGGAGCGAGTTTGGCATTTTCAAATGGTGCACCACGACCTATGGGATCGGGATCTGCCCGCTCCTCCCAACCTTCTGGATGTGGAACAAGATGGAAAAACCGTTCCCGCAGTGGCTCAAATCACTAAAAGTGGACATGTTTTTGTTTTTAATCGAGTTACGGGCGAACCCCTATTTCCGATTGAGGAAAAAGCATATCCCCCTTCCACCTTGTTGGGTGACAAAGCCTTTGCTTCTCAACCACTTCCCACCAAACCAAAACCCTTTGCTCGACAAATTTTAAGGGAAACGGATCTATACGACCCAAATCGAAAGGCTTTTGTGGATGATTTGGTGGATAAGGAAAAACAGGAAAATTCTCCGACCGTATTGGAAAAGTTCAAGAGTGTCACCTCATTGGGACAGTTCATTCCAATTGATACGACCGGGGTTATGCTCTATCCCGGTGCGGATGGAGGAGCAGAATGGGGTGGGGCCGCACTTGATCCCAGGAATGGAGTACTTTATGTAAATTCCAATGAAATGGCCTGGATTGTAAAGATGAAAGCGGTTGGTGGTGGTGAAGGAGCTTCTGGAAGTCTAGGAGAATCCCTGACCCAAATACACTGTGCCCGTTGCCACGGTGGAAATCTTCAAGGTTTGGGTGCTATCCCAGAACTTCAAAATGTAAAAATGCGAATGGACTCAGACTCCATTGCTTCTATCGTTAAAAATGGAAAAGGAGCAATGCCTGGAATGCCCAACTTGGATGACACTGAGATAGTTGCGTTATCCGCTTATCTAATGGGATTGGAGGAAGCCAAAGACCACCGAGTAGAAAAAACAGACTTGGATGTCCCCTACGCCGTAGCCGGCTTTGGACGCTTCAAAGACGACCGCGGATTTCCGGTGCTGAAACCGCCATGGGGCACATTAAACGCACTGGACCTCAACACCGGTGAATACCTATGGCAAGTTCCCTTGGGGCATGAGGAAAAGCTCAATAACCCTAAAATCCCAGTCTCCGGGCTTGAAAACTATGGAGGTCCAGTGATAACGGCTGGGGGAGTCTTGTTTATCGCAGCCACCAAAGATGAAAAAATCAGGGCCTTCCATATGAAAACTGGAGAACAACTATGGGAAGACCATTTACCATCCGGCGGGTATGCTACACCAGCCACTTATCAAGTGGACGGCAAACAATACGTGGTTATTGCTTGTGGCGGCGGTAAAATGGGCACTGCATCTGGAGATGAGTATCGGGCCTATGCTTTGGAAGACTAATTAAGGTGCTGGATTAGGAATTGCGTTATGGATGTCCTCAATGCCATCCAAAACCTCATCGCTAAGGTCAACATCGATACTTTCAATATTTTCCTTGAGTTGCTCCATGGTGGTAGCACCGATGATATTGCTTGTCACAAAAGGTCTGGTGTTCACAAAGGCCAATGCCATTTGAGCTAGGCTTAATCCATGGTCAGTGGCCAACTGTTGGTATCTTCTTGTAGCTTCCGTAGCCGTGTCTCCACTATATCGATTGTAATTTGGAAAAAGTGTCACCCTTGCTTTTCGTGGTGGAATTTCGGTAAGGTATTTTCCACTCAAAACGCCAAAGCCCAAAGGAGAATAGGGAAGTAACCCTATGTTCTCCCGCATGGAAATCTCTGAAAGCCCAACTTCAAAAAGTCGGTTGAGCAGACTGTATGGGTTTTGTATGGTCAGCATACGGGGCAAGCTTTGGTGCACCTTACTTTCCTCCAAAAATCGCATGGCCCCCCAAGGACTCTCGTTGGACAATCCCACGTGCCTAATCTTTCCTTCGGCCACTAAATCGCGAAGGATTTCCAAAACCTGATGGATGTTATCACTCCATGCATCCACTGCATGGGCATTAAATCCACGTTGGCCAAAATAATTCGTGTTGCGTTCCGGCCAATGCAGCTGGTATAGATCAATGTAATCGGTCTGTAAACGCTGAAGACTTCCTTCTACCGCCTTGATCAGGGATTCCTTGCTAAATCCTGTGGTTCTGATGTGCTTTGTGAATTCTGCTCTGCCAGCAATCTTGGTGGCCAACACCACCTTGTCCCGGTTCCCTGTTTTCTTGAACCAATTGCCAATAAACTCTTCGGTTACCGCATAAAGCTCCTTTTTTGCAGGAACAGGATACAACTCGGCCGTATCAAAGAAATTGATTCCCTGATCCAAAGCGTAATCCATCTGTTCATGGCCTTCCTCCTCGGTATTTTGACGCCCCCAGGTCATGGTGCCCAAACAGATTTTACTCACCTTAATGTCGGTATGCGGTAGTCTAGTATATTTCATATACAATTTTTGAGACAGCAAAAATAGCGAATCCCAAATTCACGATTTTAAAGTGATTGTTATTTTTCTATCTCCAGTAGAATGGGGCAGTGATCGCTATGTTTGGCATCGGAAAGAATTACAGAGCGCTTTAACCGATCCCTGAGCGATTCGTTCACCATGCCATAGTCCAATCGCCATCCTTTGTTATTGGCCCGGGAGTTGGCACGATAACTCCACCAGGTATAGTTGTGGGGTTCTGGATTGAAATGCCTAAAACTGTCGATAAATCCACTTTTGATAAAGTTCCCGATCCATTCCCGTTCCACAGGAAGGAATCCGGATACATTTTTGTTCCGCACTGGATCATGGATGTCTATGGCTTCATGACAAATATTGTAATCCCCGCAAACAATTAGGTTGGGGCGTTCCTTTCGGAGTTTGTCCGCATATTTTTGAAAATCGGCCATATAGGTCAACTTAAATTCCAATCGATCCATATTGGTCCCAGATGGAAGGTACATGCTCATCACCGAAATGTCTCCATAATCGGCCCGAATGTTTCGGCCTTCAAAATCCATATAATCAATTCCGGTGCCGTACTCCACATGGTCGGGTTCCTCCTTACATAGCAAAGCAACCCCACTATATCCTTTTTTTTGGGCACTGTACCAATAATGGTATGGATATCCGGCAGCTTCAAAGAGCGAAACATCCACCTGTTCCTTCATGGCCTTGGTCTCCTGTATGCAAATGATATCCGGCCCAACCGCCTGCAACCATTCTATAAACCCTTTGTTGAGTGCGGCCCTAATTCCGTTGACGTTGTACGACGCTATCTTCATGTTTAAGTTTTGATAAAAATAACCATTGTATGGCGCTTCCTAAAATTGAAATTCCACGGAATCCCTTTTCACCATAACTTTGGAACACTAATTGATTCTACAAGTTCGAATTAAACTCTTGAAGATGAAAAAGCTAGTGCTATTGGGCCTCTTGATGGGCAGCTATTTGACGTATGGTCAAGCCTATCCCCGATTCGACAATAACCACGAACTCAAGTTCAATGCCGGACTCTTTCTTGCCACCGGCTCCGTGGAAGGCTCCTATGAATACTATTTCACCGAAGATACCAGTATTGGGGGAACGGTCTATTTTGACAATGATGCCACGGACTATAATGGGGATTTTGGTATTGGTCCAAACCTCCGCGCCTATTTTGGATACCAGCCTCGAAGTGGGCTTTTTGTGGAAGCCTTTGGATTGTACTATACCTGGGACGAAGAGAATTTGGAGGACTCCATCAATTTTAGGGACGATAAGTTCAGTACTGTCGCCTTGGGGTTAGGATTGGGTAACAAATGGGTCACTCCCAGCGATAATTTTACCTTGGAACTTTATGGTGGTG
>JBCCUY010000038.1:0-15569 GCA_039196145.1 Bacteroidota bacterium | reverse complement strand
GCAACTATAATTTCATCCACGGAAACCCCTGGGGCACGTTCCAATAATTTAAAACCGTCTTGGGTCACTTCCATAACTGCCAAGTTGGTCACAATCTTTTTAACACACCCCACTCCTGTTAAAGGAAGTGTGCACTCTTTCAATAATTTGGATTTCCCGGCCTTATTGGTGTGCATCATCGCCACAATAATATTTTCGGCCGAAGCGACAAGGTCCATAGCGCCGCCCATCCCCTTTACCATCTTTCCAGGAATTTTCCAGTTGGCAATGTCCCCGTTCTCCGCAACCTCCATGGCTCCCAAAATTGTAAGGTCCACGTGCTGCCCCCGAATCATTCCAAAACTGGTGGCCGAATCAAAAAATGAAGCTCCCGGAAGGGTTGTAATAGTCTGTTTTCCGGCATTGATAACGTCGGCATCCTCCTCTCCTTCAAATGGAAAAGGACCCATTCCCAGGACGCCATTCTCACTTTGGAACTCCACACTAATATCGTCGCGAACAAAATTGGCCACTAGGGTTGGGATTCCAATTCCGAGGTTCACGTAATATCCATCTTTGACCTCTCTTGCAATTCGTTTCGCGATTCCGTTTTTATCCAACATTATTTCAAAATATGTCCATTAATATTTATGCCTTGTCCACCACAAACCTGAGCACTCCAATCCTAAACCTTGCTTCTAACCGTACGCTGTTCAATTCTCTTCTCATAGTGTGCTCCTTTAAAAATCCGTTGCACAAAAATTCCAGGGATATGAATTTCATTCGGGTCTAAACTTCCGGCGGGAAGTAATTCCTCCACTTCCGCTACAGTAATCTTGGCCGCTCCACACATACATGGGTTAAAATTTCTGGCCGTACCCTTGAAAATCAGGTTTCCGGCCTCATCCCCTTTCCAGGCCTTTACAAACGAAAAATCGGCTTTATAAGCCGGCTCCAAAACATACATTTTACCGTCAAACTCCCTGGTTTCCTTTCCTTCAGCCACCTCAGTGCCATAGCCTGCAGGCGTATAAAAAGCTGGGAAACCTGCTTGGGCCGCCCTACATTTTTCGGCCAAGGTGCCCTGGGGCGTCAACTCAACTTCCAGTTCCCCGCTCAACATCTGGCGTTCAAACTCATCATTTTCCCCCACGTAGGACGATATCATTTTTTTGATCTGATGCTCCTGCAACAACAGCCCCAAGCCAAAGTCATCCACTCCGGCATTATTGGATATACAGGTGATGTCCTTTATCCCCAATTCTACCAATTGGGCTATTGCATTTTCCGGGATTCCGCACAATCCAAAGCCTCCCAACATAAAGGTCATTCCGTCTGAAACACCTTCAAGCGCTTCTGTAACATTGGCTACCGTTTTCTTGATCATGGAATTCTTATTTTCTTGGGTTTGAAATTACGATTTTAATAAAAAAGCCCCAAGGAACATTTGCTCCCCAGGGCTTCTTTTTTTAGTTTATTGTATGGTTAGAAACCTATATCATCTTCAAGGTCGTCTTCAGTGTCAGTTTCCTCCTTAAATTCCTTCAGCACTTTGGTGCAATCTACATTAATGGACATTTCCTCAGGTTCTTCAAATGCTTCTTTTGAAACACCCAATTCCTCATTTTCATAATTCTTTTTCATATACAGTGCCCAAATAGGTAAGGCCATAGAAGCACCTTGGCCGTACGATAAGCTTCTAAAATGGACGGATCGGTTATCACCACCAACCCAAACGCCAGTCACAAGATTGGGTACCATGCCCATAAACCATCCGTCACTTTGATTCTGCGTAGTCCCTGTTTTCCCCGCAATGGGATTTGTAAGCTCATAAGGGTACCCGGTAACTACATCTTTATAGACCCGCTGCTCCTTGGCAAAGGTATGTCGGAGTCGGGTCCCCGACCCTCCTTGGGTAACTCCTTCCATAAGATTCACCACGGCATAGGCAACGTCCTTGCTCAATACATCTTTGGTCTCGGGAACATATTCATACAAAACCGTTCCGTTTTTATCCTCGATTCGCGTGACCATTACAGGTTTAACGTATACCCCTTGGTTGGCAAAGGTTCCGTAGGCACCCACCATTTCATATACGTTCATATCTGGTGTTCCCAAGGCTATTGCGGGCACTTCAAGAATCTCCCGGGTGATTCCCATATCCTTGGCTATGGCAACTACAGACCCAGGGCCCACTTTGTCTATAAGCTGTGCCGTGACCGTGTTTACCGAGTTGGCCAATGCGTTTTTAAGGGTGAGGTTCTTTCCAGAATATTTCCCGTCTGAATTTTTGGGACACCACGCCTCAGGATTCCCATGCTTCAACGGCTCTATGCAATATTGGTTGTCCGGTAAGGAGTCACAGGGGGAATAGCGTAGCTGATCTATTGCCGCCGCATAAACAAAGGGCTTAAATGTGGATCCTGCCTGTCGTGCTCCCTGATATACATTATCATATTGAAAATGCTTATAATCTACGCCTCCTACCCAGGCCTTTACATGACCCGTTTGGGGTTCCATGGACATCATGGCCGTCCGTAGAAAAGTTTTGTAGTAGCGGATGGAATCCAGCGGGGTCATGATAGTGTCCTTTTCATAGGAATCACTGTTCCAATCGAAAACGGTCATCTCCGTTTTTTCATGGAAGGATTTTTCAATTTCCTCCGCACTTTTTCCTTCGCGGGCCATACTCCTCCATCTAGGGGATGTTCTCATCCCACTCCGCATGATGGTATCAATGGCACCCTTGGTCAAATCCAAAAATGGAGCTGTAGGGTTCCGCTTTGGTGTATTCTGATGGAAAAACTCAGCCTGTAAATTCTTCATGTGCATCTCCACCGCTTCTTCCGCATTTTTCTGCATACGCGAATCGATCGTGGTGAAGATTTTAAGGCCATCCATATAAATATTGTACTTCTCCCCATCCGGTTTTGGGTTGTCGCGCACCCATTTGTTAAGCCAACTTTGGGTATACATCCTAAAATAAGTGGCCAATCCTTCGCGGTGCGATTCTGGACTGAAATTGATATCCATCTCCAGCTTCTGAAGGGAGTCTTTTTCCTTTTCGGTGATATAATCGTATTTGGCCATCTGCCCCAAAACCGTATTTCTTCTGTTTTTGACCAGTTCCGGTCTACGGATGGGATTAAAATAGGATGAGTTCTTCAACATCCCCACCAGCACGGCCGACTCTTCCGTTCTTAAGTCCTTGGGCTCCTTTCCAAAATAGATACGGGATGCTGAACGAATCCCATCAGCATTATTCAAAAAATCATAGATGTTCAAATACATCGCTATGATCTCTTGTTTGGTATAATTGCGTTCCAATCGGGTGGCGATTACCCATTCTTTTATTTTTTGGGTTATCGCGGAAAAAATGTTTTTGGACCTAACCCCAACGAAAAGTTGCCTCGAAAGCTGTTGTGAAATGGTACTGGCCCCACCCTTTGAACCTAAATAGGCAAAGGCCCTAATGGTTCCCCTGGCATCTATCCCCGCGTGATCGTAATAGCGCGCATCTTCCGTTGCTACCAGCGCATCAACCAAATTTTGGGGCAGATCCTTATAGGCCACCGGTGTTCTGTTATCATCCAGATAGAGTTTTCCCAGGGTTTCACCATCGGCGGAAATAATCTCTGTGGCCAGATTGGTGTTTGGGTTTTCCAAATGCTCAAAGGTGGGCATGTCACCAAAGGCCCCCCAAGAGGCCAAAAGAAAAATTAAAACTGCAAGAAGAATGCCCGATCCAAAGAGAATCCAAAACCATTTGATGAAAGGAAAGAAGCTTTTCTGCTCCTTTTGTTTAGCTTTTGCCATTGTTCTTATTGGGTACTTTTTTCTATTTCCAAACCTACATCTGTGATGCCCTTCAAAATATGGACGCCGTCCACTTCACCATTTTTTCGCATGGCATGGGCAACCCGTAGTTTATATACGCCGGAATCTGGAAAAACGATGTTTTCCCGATACCAAAGCTTGTTTTCCTTAATACTCCCCACACCCTTGCCCAACCATTCCCCGGTTGGCTCGGCCATTTTATATTCCAAGGTGTCCTTAATGGTATTCCCATCCGGGTGCTCCAGTTCGGTAATCAAAAACAGATTACTGAACTCAAAGGTATTGTCATTTCTAATGCTGATGAACATGTGGTGGTTCTGAACGGAATCCAATTGGGAAAACTCAAAATCCATGGTCTTGTCTATTTCCCATTTTCCATTGCCAACAGGCACATAGTCCGAAAAAACCAAGTTGCTGTTGCAGGACGCCAAGCACAACAACAAAACCAAGGCATAACATATTTTATTGTGCATTGGAAGAAGCTTTTCGTTTGTTTTTTCTTCTTTTCTTGTTCCGTTTCTTTTTATTGGGACGATCAAAACGAGTTAGACTGTCCTGGCCAACAACGTTCTCAAAAACCATTTTCTCCTCACTTACGTTGTCCTGGGCATACTCTTCAAGACTTGCTATCTTTTCGTTCTTTTTGTTCCGCTCCAAAATCTCCAAAACATGGTCCTTGTCCAAGGCGTGCCAAGTGGCCGGGTCGTCCCGGTACGAAAACCAGAGTGTCTGCTTAAAAATATCCGCTTTTTGGCAAAATGCGATTCCCTTTTTGGTTTGTAGTTTACTGTCTTGCGGGGGGAAATCCTTCAATGCCTCCAAATACATGTCCAACTCGTAATTGAGACAACATTTAAGCTTCCCACATTGCCCCGCCAATTTCTGCGGGTTCAGTGCCAATTGCTGGTATCTGGCGGATGCGGTGCTCACCGATCTGAAATCCGTAAGCCAAGTGGAGCAGCACAATTCCCGTCCGCAGGATCCTATTCCTCCCAAACGTTGGGCCTCTTGGCGGTAACCAATTTGTCGCATCTCTATCCGAATACCAAAAGCTTTGGCCATGTCCTTGATCAGCTGTCTAAAATCTACACGTTCTTCTGCGGTGTAATAGAAGGTGGCCTTGGATCCATCCCCTTGAAATTCCACATCGCTAAGTTTCATCTGTAATTTAAGGGAGATGGCAATTTCACGGGAACGTTTTTGCACTTCGGCCTCCTTGCTCCTGCTTTTTTGCCAGATATCAATATCCCGTTGCGATGCCTTTCTGTAGATTTTGGGAAGGGTCTTATCGTCCAGTGCCACTTTTTTCTTCCGCATCTGTACCTTTACCAGTTCCCCGGTCAGTGTTACAGTACCCACATCGTGACCGCTTTTGGCCTGCGTGGCCACCACATCACCTATGGTCAGGGGAATCCCCTCCACATTTCTAAAAAATTCCTTTCTGCTGTTTTTGAATCGAACCTCAACGCAATCAAAAGGTTTTTGCCCGTTGGGGAGCGACATATTGGAGAGCCAGTCAAAGACTGTGAGCTTGTTACAACCATCCGTGCCACAAGTACCATTGTTCTTGCAACCCCGCGGTTGTCCATCCTTGCCGGTTGAACAACTGCTACATCCCATATTTAATATCTTGATTTAGAGTGATGCCAAGGCACCAATCTAAAAAGGGTTCATAAAATAATCTTGAGGTAAAGATAGCACAATTTGGGCAGTGGGGAAATGACTCCTGGTATCTCGGCGAAGGCAATTGCTATGAACCGTCAACCCAAACGGGCCATCCATCAATTCAAAATGGGTATTCGTTAATTGGCCAAGCCCCAAACCAAGAACAAGAACCACTTTTACACCCTAATGTTTAAAAGCCCTGTTATGAAACCAAAAAGTCTACTTTTTTTTTGCTTAGCCGCTCTGCCGTTCTTTTCCTGCAGCTCGGATGATGACAAACCAACACCTCCTGAAGCGCCCGTTGTGCAGAATAATCCCCCGATCATTGGCCCAAACCAAACTTTTGTGGTGCCAGAAAACAAAACCTCCGATGAGAACATAGGTGCCGTGGAAGCCAATGATGAAGATGAGGATGACACCCTTGATTTTTCCATTACCGGACAAGCTGGGCCATTTACCATAAATAGCAGTACAGGGCAACTACGCCTTGCCGAAGGCCAAAGTTTGGATTTTGAGACCGAAACAGAACATATAGTGACCATCGAAGTAAGCGATGGTACGGACACGGATCAGGAAACCATTACCGTAATAGTTGAGAATGTGATCGATGCGCCCTATCGATTGGAGAAGAGCTCATTTGTTCTGACTGTCAAAACCACAGGAGATAACGAAAGTGTAGTTATTGGGACCGAAGTATTAAATGAAGACTATGACTATAAAATTGAGTGGGGCGATGACTCTCAAGTTGAAGGGCGAAAAGGAGGTGATGAGCCTAGTCATATTTACCCTGATCCAGGAGAATACCAAATTGCAATCAATGGGTATTTTCCAAGAATTTACATGGGTAACGACTACGCCACTCCTGAAAAAATATTGAGTATTGATCAATGGGGCGCAATTGAATGGAAAAGTTTTAGGAGCGCTTTCAGGGACTGCTCCAATCTAACGTACAACGCTTCTGATGCCCCTGACCTATCCAAGGTAACAGATTTAGCCTATATGTTCATGGGAGCCTCTTCGTTCAACGGAGATTTGAACAATTGGAATGTAAGCAAGATAACTACCATGGAACATATGTTCAACGGGGCCAGCTCATTTAATAGTGACTTGAGCAACTGGACTCCTACTAATGTGGCCTATACGGGATCCATGTTTTTAAACGCCAGTTCCTTTAACGGAAATGTAAGCTCCTGGAGCTTCACCAAATTGAAAGTGGTTACCAATATGTTCTATGGTGCCAGCGTATTTGACCAAAATTTAGGTGATTGGAATATTTCTACGGTAACATCAATGGCCGGTATGCTGGACAACACTAAGCTATCCCCAGAAAACTATAGCAAGACCCTAGTTGGCTGGGAAGAACAAGACAATACCCCAAGCAATATTACTTTGGGAGCATTTGGACTTGAGTATTGTGGTGCTGACGCTATTCTTGCGAGACAAACACTAACACAAATAAATGGACTCAATTGGGATATTCAAGATGACGAAGAATGTCCACAACAATAAATGAATGCTAAATAAGCAAACCCCAAAAGCAAATACTTTTGGGGTTTATTCTGTTCTTTACGATACTCCCCTGATTTCACTGTGTTAGAACTTTCCCTTCTCAAAAAGGGAGTCCCAAGCAGTTCACCCTCTTGGGAGGAGTTAGGGGTGAGCAGTAGTTGTTGCTGTTATATCGAGTCTGCCTTCGTCGGCAGAACTTCCCTTCAAATTAGTTCTCTACCGCGCACTTACAGTTGCAAATTCCATCAACCCAAAACCCCCGTCCATCAACTCAAACCGCCCATTCGTTGATCGGGCCTCTCCTACAGAGCAAATAAGCCCCATTTTTAAACCTTAATCTAAAAATCCCAAATTATGAAACTGAAAAACCTGCTTATCCTCGTTTTAGCTTTGGCGGCTCTAAGCTGTAGCAAAGACGACGACAAAACCACTCAGCCGGAACAAGAGAATAACGCCCCTACCATTGAACCAGATCAAACTTTTTCCGTGCCGGAAACCAAAACCCCTGGTGATAACCTTGGGGTTGTGGATGCCAATGATGACGATAAGGATGATACGCTCGTCTTTTCCATTACCGGGGAGGCTGGGCCTTTTGTCATTAACAGTAGTACTGGCGTGTTGACCCTGGCCGAAGGCCAAAGTTTAGATCATGATACCACAAGCAGCTATACCTTGACCATAAGTGTCACCGACAATACGGACACCGTTACCGAAACCATAACCATTAATGTGACCAACGTGAACCAAGCACCAGCTATTGGACAGCAAGGGCAGCCCTTTCAGGTACAGGAAGATGCAACTAGTTCAGATGTAATTGGAACCATAGATGTACAAGATCCGGATGGAGACGATCTTACATTTGAAATTACCGTCAACAGCAACAACCTCTTCACCGTAAATGGTGAAGGTGAAATAAGACTGGCAGATGGCAAAAACTTGGATTATGAGACTGCCACCTCACATGAAATAACGGTACAGGTCAGTGACAATCTGTTGACCGATCAGGAAACCTTTACCATTGTGGTGGAGAATGTTATTGATGCTCCCTACAGATTAGAGAAAAGTTCCTTCGTAATCACCTTTGAGACCGGTGGTCCAAATCAACAAGTTGGTTTGGTAACAGATTTGGATCTTGAATACGACTACATTATAGAATGGGAAGATGGCACCATAGAGGAAAGAAAAACAGGTGACTCGCCAACTCATATATACGAATCTGAAGGCATATATACCGTTGCCGTTAACGGGATTTTCCCAAAATTTAAAATCCCAATACCTTTCAATTTAAAATTAAGAAGCATAGAACAATGGGGTGCCATAGAATGGGAAAGTTTTGAGGATGCCTTTCGAGATTGTGTCAACATGGTCTATAATGCACCAGAT
This sequence comes from Bacteroidota bacterium, assembly GCA_039196145.1. Taxonomy (GTDB): domain Bacteria; phylum Bacteroidota; class Bacteroidia; order Flavobacteriales; family Flavobacteriaceae; genus Flagellimonas. The sequence continues at coordinate 7,196 of JBCCUY010000038.1, read as the reverse complement.
GCCCCAAATCTTTCAAATGTTACAAACGTTAGTGGTATGTTTAGCAATGCAGATAGCTTTAACGCCGACTTAACGAGCTGGAATGTAAGCAATATTACGGACATGAGCTATATGTTCAACAAAGCCAATTTATTTAATGGAAACATTAGTAATTGGAATGTAACTTCTGTGAAAAATATGGAAGGGATGTTTTCATATACGCCCGTATTTAACAGTGACATAAGTGGATGGGTGGTAAGTAGTGTTGATGACATGTCGTCAATGTTTCACAATGCCAAAAAGTTCAATGGGAATATTAGTAATTGGAAGGTAAACAATGTTAATGATATGAGCGAGATGTTCAATGGAGCCAGTGCCTTCGAGGGAGATTTAAGTGAATGGGTGATAGCCGAAGTTACAAATATGGGGGCCATGTTTCAGTATGCATATAAATTTAATAGTGATATAAGTGGCTGGGATACTGGTAAAGTAACCAATATGTCCTTTATGTTTGATGATACTATAGACTTTAATCAAAATTTGGGAGAATGGGACATTAGTTCTATTGAAAATATGACCGGTATGTTGGATTATTCCGGTGTATCCCCCTCCAATTATAATTCCACCCTAATTGGTTGGGCAGCACAGGAGGATGCGCCACACAACATTACTTTAGGTGCCTTCGAACGAATCCATTGCAATGCTGGTACAGTTGCAAGGAATACATTAATCGGTATTGGCTGGGAGTTTGTTGGTGATTTTGATTGTTTGGACTAAGTAATTATAATCTTTAAGGGCAAGTTGTTAACCCCGGAAAACTTTTTTTCTGGGGTAATTGTTTTTTGGAACATCTCAGTTATTTCTAGTAACCCGCAACTCGAAATATCTTAGGGTGTCGCTCGATACGTCCCGAACTTTATTCGGGACACTCGTTCTCGACACGCCTTGAAAAATTCAGCACAGTCGAACTGACGGGGGGTCACTTTTTATATTTCAACACCTTCGAGCGGCCCTTCTTAAATATCTTGTTGCTCACTACCTTGCCCTTGCGCAATCGCTTTTGTTCTTCATAGGGTAGTGCATGTACCTCCTTGCATTCCGCAGAACAACAATTGTCCATGGCCTTGGCGCACTCCTCACATTGGATAAAGAGCAAATGGCAGGCCTCGTTGGCGCAGTTCACATGGGTATCGCAGGGTTTGCCGCATTGGTGGCAGTTAGAGATAATGTCCTCCGATATACGCTCCCCCCGGCGGTGGTCGAACACAAAGTTCTTGCCCAAAAATTTGTTTTCTAGGCCTTCGGCCTTCACTTGGCGGGTATACTCAATAATGCCACCCTCCAATTGGTAGACATTTTTAAAGCCTTTATGCTTATAATAGGCACTGGCCTTCTCACAGCGGATACCCCCGGTGCAGTACATCACCAATTTTTTATCCTCCTTGTGTTCTTTTAGGTCTTCCTCAATAATGTCCAAAGAATCCCTAAAGGTGTCCACGTCCGGAGTTACGGCATTCTTAAAATGCCCAATCTCACTTTCGTAGTGGTTGCGCATATCCACCAAGACCGTGTCCGGGTCTTCAATGAGTTCGTTAAACTTTTCGGCTCCAACATGTACTCCCTTGTTGGTTACATCAAAAGTGTCGTCGTTAAGGCCATCGGCCACAATTTTGTGCCGCACTTTAACCTTCAGTTTCAAGAAAGATTTGTTGTCCTGCTCTACGGCAATGTTGAGGCGAACGTTTTCCAAAAAGGAAATACTGTCCAGGCGGGTCTTGAAGGCCCCAAAGTTGTCGGCGGGAACGGAGAGTTGGGCATTGATGCCCTCATTGGCCACATAGATTCTTCCCAACACGTCCAATTCGTCCCATTGGATAAAAAGATGGTTTCTTAAAATTTGGGGATTCCCAATGTGTGCATATTTATAGAAAGAGATGGTCAACCGGTCTTTACCAGCCTCCTCAATAAGTTTTTCCCTTTCCTTAGCACTTAATGTATTGTACAGTTGCATGCTATACCAATAATTTAAGTTAAAGAATGAGTTCTAAAATAAAGTGGGGGCAAAGTTAAAATTCTTCGGTAAAAAAGAAAAAGGGTTTCTAAAAAGAAACCCCTCCCAACCGATTAATCCTTTTTCATAGCGCAGAATTTCCCTTTTGCCAAAAGGCAACGAACGGTGTTAAGCGTCCGCTATGATTATTCGAGTTAGTACAAACAAGATACAGTTGTTCAAAAAGGTTGCGTTGGGCTGTTGTTGGGTGGCAAAAGAAATGGTATTTTAGCCTTCCTAACATTGATAATTATGAGCAGCGAGAAAGAAGCAAAATTAAAAGCCTTAAAACTAACATTGGACAAACTGGACAAGACCTACGGCAAGGGTGCCGTAATGAAGATGGGCGACAGTGTTGTAGAAGATGTGGAGGTAATTCCTTCAGGATCTTTGGGCTTGGATATCGCTTTGGGTGTTGGGGGATATCCTCGCGGTAGGGTCATTGAAATTTACGGACCTGAATCTTCGGGTAAGACAACCCTGACCTTGCATGCCATAGCCGAGGCCCAAAAAAATGGGGGTATTGCGGCTTTTATTGATGCGGAACATGCTTTTGACCGTTTTTATGCCCAAAAACTGGGTGTGGATATAGATAATTTGATCATCTCCCAGCCCGATCACGGGGAACAAGCCCTGGAAATTGCCGATAACCTTATTCGTTCTGGAGCCATTGATATAGTTATTGTGGATTCCGTGGCCGCTTTGACCCCAAAGAGTGAAATTGAGGGGGAAATGGGAGATTCTAAAATGGGATTGCACGCCCGGTTAATGTCCCAGGCATTGCGTAAACTCACTTCCACTATCAGCAAGACCAATTGTACGGTGGTTTTTATTAACCAATTGCGTGAAAAAATTGGGGTTATGTTCGGAAACCCGGAAACCACAACAGGTGGAAATGCACTGAAATTCTACGCCTCAGTACGTTTGGATATACGCCGTTCCACGCAGATCAAGGATACGGACGGTACTGTTCAAGGGAACAAGACCCGTGTTAAAGTGGTGAAGAACAAGGTAGCACCACCCTTTAAGACCGCTGAATTCGATATTATGTATGGCGAAGGGGTCTCCAAAATCGGGGAAATTTTGGATTTGGGTGTTGCCTACGAAATTGTGAAGAAGAGCGGTTCCTGGTTCAGTTATGGCGAAACAAAGTTGGGCCAGGGTCGGGATGCGGTAAAGGCTTTATTGGCCGACAATCCTGAATTATCCGAAGAGCTTGAGGCCAAAATCAAGGAAGCTATCGCCTTGGTAAACGCCTAACCTTTTAACCCTACTTTCCGGTTACTTGTCCAAAGGTTGTAAAAATCAACGCAACCCTTGTCTTTCCTATTCATCTAGAGATTAAAAAAAGGAATTTTTATGATGAAAAAGGCGATGGTGCTGTTGATGCTATTGGGGGTGGCCGGTCTGTTCAGCGGTTGCGATCTGGACGACGGACAAAACTTCCATTTTACGACGCTGTCCGTTGTGGATGTAACCCTGCCGGAATCCTTTGAACTGAACCAGACCTACGACATTGAAGTGACCTATGTAAGACCTGACGCCTGCACGTTTTTTGAGGGCTTTGAGGTAACCCGTACTGGGCAGACCGATAGGGATGTGGTCGTTATAGGTTCCGTTTTTACCGACCAGGAGGTCTGCGCACAGGTAATTCAAGAAGTAAGTGCTACATTTGAGTTTCAGGTCATTTATTCTGGAGAATACCATTTCAGGTTTTTTTCCGGAAGGGACACCAATGACAATGCAAACTTCTTGGAATTCACAGTTCCGGTAGTAGAATAAGCATTAATAGATATCAATAATCCAAAATTGACCAACATTTGGATCTTGAAGAGCTGATACATAACTGCAAAAAAGGCAAGAGACAGGCGCAAGCCGAATTGTACCGGAAGTATTCCGGTATTCTTTTCGGTATGTGCCTCAAATATTCTAGGAACCGCACGGAGGCGGAGGATAATTTGCACGACAGTTTTATGACCATTTTCAGCAAGATGGACCAATACAATTTTAACGGGTCGTTTGAAGGATGGATCAAAAGGATAACGGTGAATACCGTACTCCAGAAATTTAGAAAGGAGCAGTACCTCAACGTGGTATCGGAAAACGTTGGAGAAGAAATAGAAGTGGACACCGAGCAAATGGATGTAAGTCTGTCCACCCTTTTGGGCTATATACAAGAGCTGCCCAACAAGTATAGGATAACATTCAACCTTTACGTGTTGGATGGCTATAGCCATAAAGAAATAAGTGAGATGTTGGGAACATCCACTGGAACCTCAAAATCCAATTTGGCCAGGGCCAAGATGATTTTAAGGGAGAAAATAGAAAAAGAAAATATAAACATTGCTTAAATGGGGAAAAGGAATTTAGAGCAATTGTTCAGGGAAAAGTTAGGGGACTTTCATGAGGTTCCGGACGAAAAAGTCTGGAAATCCATAGAAGCTTCACTGGACAAAAAGAAACGGAAAAGGGTAATGCCCATATGGTGGCAGCTCGGGGGAGTTGCAGCCGTACTGGCCATCCTGTTATACGTCTTTGGGCCATATGGCAACGAGGTCGTTGATGAACAAATTCAGGTTACAGAAACCGAAAATAAGACAACACCGGAACAGAAAAACAATACAGCAGATGAGCTCCTAAAATCTGCAGATGTTTCGGATGACGGGGGTGTGGCAAATACAGAAGAGAGCACGGATTCCTCTAAAGAGGAAAATACTGTTGCCGAAACCTCTCAGGATGCTTTGGATAACCTTCAAAAGAACCAAAGTCGTGCCAACACTCAACTTGCTGCCTCCAATACGGAGAAAAAGGATAACGCTTCCCCTGAGAAGCAATTGGTTTCCCCAGAATCAACTAAAAATCTCCAAAATACGGAAGTGGCCGATGCGTTAGTGGAAAAAAAGAATGAAAATCCGCTTAAACAAGAGTTGGAAGCTATTGCATCCGACGAAGCCAAACAACAACTTGATACGGAAAAGAAAGACTTGTTTAAAACCACTCCTGAGGAAAATGAAACGGTGGCAGAAAACAAAAATCTGGACCAGTTGCTGGAAAACAAGGACCCCTCCTTTATGCTGAAGGATAAAAATGAAGAAACAGAAGTCGCGGTGCTGCAAGAAGAAGAAACGGAAAAAGAAGATGACCGACCCTCCATTTTTGATGTGATAGCAGAACAAGAGGAAGAGGCCGTTGCCCAAAATTCTCCCGGCAACAAATGGTCCATTGGTCCGTCCGTTGCTCCTGTTTATTTCAGTGCCTCCGGCGAAGGTTCACCGGTGCATTCCAATTTTGCCGCCAATTCCAAGTCTGGTAATGTAGACTTAAGTTATGGCCTTACCGTTGCCTATGAAATTGGTAAAAAGCTCAAGGTACGTTCAGGGATACATCGGGTCAATTTTGGGTATGACACCAATGATGTGGTCTTTTCATCGTCTTTAAATGGATCGGCAGACCAAATTGACAATATTGATTACAGCCGTACCTCCAGAAACGTGGTGGTAGAAAGTAAAAACAACAGTTCCTTAAATTCGGACTCACCAGAATTTGCAGCAGCGGAAAGTGCTGTTTTGGATGGAAAAATGGTTCAGCAGTTGGGTTATGTGGAAGTTCCGGTTGAATTGAACTACAGTCTTATCGATAAGAAGTTCGGTGTGAACCTCATTGGCGGCGTCAGCTCTTTGTTCCTTGTGGACAATTCCGTGCTTCTGGAATCGGAAGGCCTGGTCACCGAAATGGGAGAGGCCAATAATGTAAATTCACTTAATTTCAGTACTAATATAGGTGTGGGACTTAATTATGAATTCTCGCCAAAAGTACAATTGAACTTGGAACCCGTGTTTAAATACCAGTTAAATACTTTCTCGGATACCGCTGGTTCTTTTAGGCCTTTTTCCGTAGGGGTTTATAGTGGTGTAAGTTTTAAGTTTTAAGGCCCAGGGGAATTTCCATCTGGTCCAAATAAGAAGTTGGTTAGGAAGGTTGCCCCTTTAGGCAATCACACAGTGCCCCGCTCCATGCGGGGCGTTTTTTATTCCGAGCTTTACGCCGGGCATTTTAGCTAGGTTCAAAATCAGTGTTTTGAAAAAAATCGCTATTTTGAACGCTCTTCTTAAGTCCCAATCCTTTGAAAACCGAACAATTTGATGATATTCTTATCTACTTTTCCAAATCACTTTTGGGAAAGGAAGACGAAGATCAAATCCTATGGGATCTGGCCAAAAACTGTATAGCTAAATTGGGCTTTGTGGACTGCGTAATCTATCTAACAGATGAAAACAACCAATTTTTGGTGCAAAAAGCCGCATATGGACCAAAAAACCCAAAGGACCATAATTTGTACAATCCAGTTGAAATAGCCATGGGCGAGGGAATCACTGGCGCTGTTGCCCTATCTGGACAAGCGGAAATAATTGGGGATACCTCCAAAGATCAGCGCTATATAGTGGATGATGACCATCGACTGTCGGAAATCTGCGTACCCATAGCCCATGAAAACATTATCTATGGCGTGATAGATTGTGAGCATCCGAAAAAGGGGTTCTTCACCCAACAGCATCTAAAGATGCTGTCGGCCGTTGCCTCAATTTGTGCCATCAAAATAAAAAGTGTGAGGGCCAACAATGCCCTTCGGGAAAAGCAGGAAAGTTTGCTTAAGATCAAGGAGGAGATTATGGAGCTTAAGCTCAAGGCATTGAATTCCCAACTCAATCCCCATTTCGTATTCAACGCGCTCAATGCCATCCAATATTATGTGACATCCGAGGACAAAAAATCCGCCTTGGAATATTTGTCCACTTTCAGTAAACTGGTGCGCCATAACCTAAAGCATTTAGGTGCCGAAGTTGTGGAGCTCAAAGAAGAAATCAAAATGTTGGGATGGTATCTAAAGCTTCAAAAATTGCGATATGAAGACCAGCTTGAGTATACTTTAGAGGTTGCAAGACCGGTGGAGAAGTGGGATGCATTGGTACCAGCTACCCTCATCCAGACCTTGTTGGAAAACACCATTGAAAACATGATGTCCAGCATTCGTCGCAAGGTTCACCTGAACATTCTATTCAAACTTTCGAAACATCTATGTTGTGATAGAACAGACAGTTTACCACTAACACAACCAAGACAGAACAAAAATGCAGGAAAAATGTCGACTTCTAAAGGATATAAAGAT
>JBCCUY010000037.1:0-15688 GCA_039196145.1 Bacteroidota bacterium | reverse complement strand
TGAGTGGCAATTTTAAAATTCCCGGGTTCCAGTTGAAACAAAATCTTAAATAATTCCCTAGCCTTCTTAGGTTTTAACTGATAGTTTCCTTGGTTTATTGTGGAAGCGTATTTGTCATTTCTTAAATCCAAAACTGCTTCTCCCAATAACAGATTTTGCACCTTCCCAAAATCCAGGTCCGTACCCAGAAGGTTGCTTAGGTAACTGAAGTCACCATCAAAGTATTCGTTTTGAAGCTTGTTATAAAAAGAAACACGATCCGGGGTAATGTGCGCCTTAACCATACCCAAGGGGGCACTGATCCATATCACACTATCTTTCTCCATACGGAGGCTGACATTTACGCCTTGGGAGCTTTTCCCATCCGAATAATCAATTTTAACCCTACCGCTCAATGTTTTAAAGTCGACCCGATTAGCGTAATGGTTTTCTATAATTTTCTTTGTCGAAATTCGATTGTCCACTTCTCCGGCCGCCACGGTTTTGGATGATTTACATCCACTCAAGAACAAAATAGCCAACACCATAAATGCCGCTTGAAGTTTTCCTTTAGCTTTCATTGACCCCATCATAGACCCGATTTTATCTTGTTCAAATATTCATTGGCCTTGGTTGGATTTCCGATGGCATTGAATGCATCCGAAAGTTCTTGGTAAATTTTATTCGCCAATTGGTCATCATCGAAAATGTAATCCAATGCGCCCTCCAACACCTCAATAGATTTTGAAGGATTGGAAAGTCCATTTAGAGCAGCTCCATAGGCATAATGAAAATATGGCTGCAATGGATATGCTTCCAAGGCGTCCTTAGCCGTATCCTCCAATTCCTGATAGGACTTTTCAGCTAACAGCTTTTCCATTTGGGTCTTGTACACATCCACGGGATTGTTTTCCGAAACTGTTTCTTGATTTTTTTGGATGGGCAGTGCTTTGCGCTGGTCACGGTCCAAGGAGTCCTGGATCTTTATACTAAGTTCTTCGGTAAATGCTGTACTTCCCAAACCTTCCAAAACCTCTAGGGCATCTTTATATCTTTTCTTTTTGAAGTAAATCAGTGCGAGATTTTCTTGAAGCTTTCGGTTTTCAAATGGAATTCGCTCCTTAAGTACCTCAAAAGGACTGTTTTGCTTCTCCATGATATTGACCATGTTCTCCAAATACCAAAAATCCGTTGGTTTCGTCGTCAATGTTTGGATGGCATATTCTTGAGCTTGAAGGTATTCTTTGTCCAGAAAATGGGTTTTTGCCAATTGATAGTCGATCACCTCATTTCCCGGTTCCAACTGTTTGCAACTCAAAAAGAGGTTTATGGCCTTATCGTAGTTTTGGATGCTCTTCTGTTTTAAGGCTTCGAAGAAATTTTCTTGAAACTCATCAGTATATTCTTCAAGAAACAGTTCCGCGCTTTCTTCTTCTTGGGTATATGTCAACAATGGACATGAGACCAAGAAAAAGATGACGATTATCTGATGTAACTTTATTGACATAAATATTTACTCCTCCCCAACATACTCCTGCAACAACGTAAGCTTCATATAATTCTCTCGCAGCTTATCAATCCGATAATTTGCCTTATATGCACAACTCAAGTTTTTAGACTTGGTATTAACTTCAAAACAAATACCATATGAAAGTGCTTTTTTCTCATAGTTTAAAAACCACACTTCACTTGTATAATAATTTTCAACCGTATCAATCTTAATAGAAGATCCTACTGGGCAAAAGAAACCTCTTGAATTTTGCCTTGGAAATTTTGCTTTACTAATTAATGAATCATCAGTAATCTTAAAACTATAGGGGATTTTTCTGTCCTCTTCACTTAGCAACTTTTTATCTTTTGGATTTCTCAAAACCAAATGATTTTCATCGGATTCATTATAAGAAACCGCCCAATCATCAAAAAGCATATCTAAATTGATTTCTTCTTGGGCATGTAATCCCATAGAAAACACAAAACTCAACAGAGATGTTGTCACAAGCTTTTTCATTTTATCTCCCAGCTTTCTATTAAAAGGGGCAAACTCTATACCAACACAGAATAATCCCCAATGCTGATGGTCTCAAAATTACCATCAAATACTACATTATTGCCAATCATGGCATTGTCTAAATTGGCATTGGTAATCTTACTGTTGCTTTGGATCAAACTGTTCTTAATGGTTGAATTTTCCAGAACAGTATCAGCTCCAATCGAAACATATGGGCCTACGGTAACATTTTTAAGCGTTACGTTCTCCCCAATAAAGCAGGGTTCTATGATATTGGCATTTTCTTGTTTCACCGAATCGGAAATCAAGTTTTCCCCATCTTTTTCCAAAAAGCCCAACATGCGCTGGTTGGTTTCAACGGTGACATTTTTATTGCCACAATCCATCCATTCGTCAACTGTTCCAGGCACAAATTTCATGCCCTTGTCCATCATTCGTTTAATCCCATCATTGATTTGGTATTCACCTCCATTGATGATGTCATTATCAAGCACGTACTGCAGTTCATTTTTTAGGACGCCTACGTCCTTAAAATAATAGATTCCTATTACGGCCAAATCGGACACAAATTCCTGGGGTTTTTCCACCAGTTCCACAATTTCATTTTTCTCGTTGAGGTTCACCACCCCAAATGCTTCCGGCCTATCTACTTGTTTTACCCAAATAACACTATCAGCCGACTTATCTAGGTCAAATTCAGCTCTAATCAGGGTGTCCGCATAGGCGATCACCGCCGGGCCACTTAGGGATTCTTTGGCACTCATAATGGCATGACCTGTTCCAAGAGGTTCATCCTGTCTATAAATTGATCCCTTGGCTCCCAATTCTTTGGCAAGCTCCATTAAACTACTGACAACATCATCGCCAAAAAAGGCCGGATCGCCCAAGATAAAAGCCACTTCTTCAATAGGTTCTCCCAGGACCTTGGCAATATCGGTTACCAATCGATGTACAATAGGTTTTCCCGCAACCGGAATCAAAGGTTTGGGAACCGTTAAGGTATGTGGCCGCAATCGGGAACCCCGTCCCGCCATAGGTACTATAATTTTCATCTTCTTTTAAGTATAATGTAGTTAGTGTTTCTTTTATTGTGTGCCAGTACTTCCAAATCCGCCAGCCCCTCTTAAAGTTTCCGATAGTTCCTCAACCTCAATCCATTCTGCGCGTTCATGCTTGGCTATCACCATTTGGGCAATTCTTTCTCCGTCTTCAACCACAAAATCCTCGGTGGACAGATTTACCAAAATCACCCCTACTTCACCTCTATAATCCGCATCAACGGTGCCCGGAGCATTAAGCACTGAAATGCCTTTTTTGGCCGCTAATCCACTTCTTGGTCTTACCTGGGCTTCATACCCTACTGGAAGCTCCATGAAAATTCCCGTGGGAACTATGGCCCTTTCCAGGGATTTTAAAGTAATGGGTTGGTTGATGTTGGCTCTTAGGTCCATTCCCGCTGAAGCTGTCGTCTCATAATGGGGCAATGGATGTTTTGATTTGTTGATGATCTTAACTTTCACGCTGTAGAAATATGGTCTTTAACTTGTCCCCCTCCATTTTGTAAACTAACATCAAAAATAACAAAAGTAACAGCCCCCCAGCTATTAAATTTCGGTTAAAAGCGTAGAACGAAAGCGCTGAAAACACCAGTGAAATGGAAATATAAAACACAATTTTTCTCATGTTGTACGGCACGGGGTAGTATTTCCTTCCAAAAAAGTACGACATCAGCATCATGCTCCCATAAGCCGCCAAAGTGGCCAGCGCAGATGCCATATACCCTATTTTGTTGATAAAGGCCACATTTATAATCAATGTGATCAAAGCACCAATAGAAGAGATATACGCTCCAAACTTGGTCTGGTCGGTTATTTTGTACCAAACCGAAAGGTTATGGTAAATCCCCAAACAGAAACTCGCCAATAAAATTATGGGAACCACTTCCAAGGCCTCCCAATAGGTCGAATTTCTAATCAAAAGTTTGCCCAAAGGATTTATGAAAACAACTACGGACAATAGAATCACACTTCCTAAAATGACAAAATAATTGGTAATCTGGGCATAGGTTTTTTGTGGTTGCTCGGTTTTGGCATGACTGAAGAAAAATGGCTCCACACCCATCCTGAATGCCGTTCCAAAAAGAGTCATGAAAAGGGCCAATTTATAACATGCCCCATATTTACCAACTTCAGTTTCCGCAATTTCAGGCGGCAACAATTCGGTCAGCAAAATTTTATCAAACACTTCATTGATGGTAAAGGCCACCCCTGCCACCATAACTGGACCGGCATATTTTAGCATACCCTTCCAAGTGGGAAGATGAAACTTAAGTGGAACCTTAAAGTATGTAGGCAACAATAGCAACAAGGTAACCCCGCTAGCGATAATGTTCGAAATAAATATGTATTGGATTTCCCATCCCTCTTTGTAGATGGAATTCCAAATTCCGTCGGAAGCTTGTTGGGCCAATCCGGGTAATATCAAAAGGAAAAAGACGTTGAATCCAAGATTTATGGCCACGTTGACCGTCTTTAGCAAGGCATATTTCATTGGTTTTTCCTTCGCCCGGAGCAAAGCAAAAGGAATAATCACCAAAGCATCCAAAACCAAAATATATGCAGTGAACTTGATGTAATCCACATTGATGTTGGTCAAGTTGGATAAGCTTTCCTTTACCGATAACGCTATCAAAAGAAATAATACAGAAGAACACGCCAGCGACACCAAGGACGTGGAAATCACACGCTCCTTTTGCTCACTTTTATGGAAAAACCTAAAGAAGGCCGTTTCCATTCCATAGGCCAAAAAAACATTGAATATCGCAATCCAAGAATAGATGTTGATATACTGCCCATAGCCAGCGGCATCCTCAAAAACCGAGGTGTAAAGTGGAAGCAAAAAGAATGATAAGACCCTAGGCAATACCGTGGCCAAACCATAGATAAAAGTTTGTTTAAAAAGCCGTTTAAGTGGGTTCAAAGGAAGCTCCGTGTTATAATATCATCGCTAAGGAACGTACAAGTTACACAAAACCCTTTAGTTCTCCCCTTTATGGAACAATTTGTACCTTTTACAAATGCAAACAATCCAACCTATGAATTCCCATTTAAAGTCAATTGTTACAACACTTATAGTCTTAATTGTCCTGTCTTGTGGAAACAAGAAACAGGAGACTCCCTCAACATTGGCAAAAAAACCGAACATCATTTTCATCATGTCGGATGACCACGCCTACCAGGCAATAAGCGCCTATGAAAATCACCTCATCCAAACCCCGAATATTGATCGCATTGCCAAGGAAGGCATCCTATTTTCCAATGCTAGTGTTACCAATTCCATCTGTGCGCCCTCAAGAGCCACCATTCTAACCGGGAAGCACACCCACATCAATGGAAAAGTGGATAATTTGATGCCATTCGATACCACGCAAGTTACTTTCCCGCAGCTCTTTCAGAAAGCTGGATATCAAACCGCCATGTTTGGAAAGCTACACTTTGGGAACAATCCCAAAGGGGTGGATGATTTTATGATTTTGCCGGGTCAAGGCCATTATATAAACCCTGATTTTATCACCCAAAACGGCGATACCACCATTACAGGTTTTGCCACGGATATTATCACCGATTTAACGTTGAATTGGCTAGACCAAAAACGAAAGCCGTACAAGCCCTTTCTTTTGATGTATTTGCATAAGGCCCCTCACAGACCATGGTGGCCCACTCCTGAGAAATTTAAGGAGTTCCGTGGAAAAGAATTCCCATTGCCCAATTCTCTTTTTGATGATTACTCGAATCGAGGTTCGGCCGCCAAAACTGCTGAAATGAATCTGCTTACCCATATGAAGTATAGCTACGATACGAAGGTGTGGCCAGAGACCATTGCGAAAATGGATCAAGTACTCCCCGAAGTGCCTGATTTGGTAAATGCGTTCAATAACATTATAGGTAGAATGACAGCGGAACAAAAGGCCCAGTACAAACCCCTGATAGATTCCATAAGCAAGGATTTTGAGGAAAATTGGCCCACCATGACCGATGAGGAAAAAATGATTTGGAAATACCAGCGGTATATGCAAGATTACTTGGCCTGTATTTCTTCAGTGGATGATAACGTGGGAAGAGTGCTTGATTATTTGGACTCCAACGGATTAACGGAAAATACCCTGGTCGTCTATACTTCGGACCAAGGTTTTTATCTAGGCGAACATGGGTGGTTTGATAAGCGCTTTATATATGAAGAATCTTTTAGGACACCGCTCCTGATTCGTTGGCCCCATGCCATTGAACCAGGGATCACCAATGATGAAATGGTTCAAAACCTTGACTTTGCCCAGACTTTTTTGGAAGCTGCCCAAATAGAAGTTCCAGAAGATATGCAGGGGGAGAGTTTGATGCCTCTTTTAACTTCTGAGGGTGATGAATGGACCCGCGATGCGGTATATTATCATTATTACGAATACCCTGCGGAACATGCCGTTAAAAGACATTACGGAATCGCTACCAAAGATTATAAATTGACCCATTTCTATTATGATGTGGATGAATGGGAACTCTATGACCGCAACAAGGATCCTGAAGAGATGGTCAACGTATATCATGATTCCGCCTATGCAGAAATAGTGGTTGGGTTGAAGAAAAAATTAGAGGAGCTAAGAGTGCACTATGGAGATTCTGATGCACTCAACCAGCATTATATTGATTTACATAATGAACGGATGACCCAAGGACATTGAACAAAAAAGGCCGCTTAATTAAGCGGCCTTTTTGATATTATTTTTTTTAATTGTTCAGCGCTTCCGCACTTTTTATTTGGCTACTCGTTGCTTCGCCTAATTGTTCAGCGCTTCCGCTCCACCAACAATTTCCAAGATCTCATTGGTAATCGCTGCCTGTCTTGCTTTGTTGTAGGTCAGTTTCAACTGATCCCTAAGCTCGGTAGCATTGTCCGTTGCCTTATGCATGGCGGTCATACGGGCACCGTGTTCGCTGGCAAAAGAATCACGTACTGCCTTATATAGTTGAGTCTTCAACGATTTCGGAATCAATTGCTCCACAATTTCTGGTTTGGACGGCTCAAAAATATAATCCGCGGCATTGGCACTATCCCCTTCTATAGGAACAAGCGGCAAGAACTGTTCCGCCATAACTATTTGGGTAGCGGCATTCTTGAACTTGTTGTACACTAGCTCAATCTTATCGTAATCCCCATCGGTAAAATGGTCCATTAAGTTTTGGGCGATTGCAGCTACATTATCAAAGGTCAAATCATCAAATACCCTGCTGTGGTTGGCAACAACATTTCCGGCTTTTCCCAAAATATCATTTCCTTTCTTACCAATGGCAATGACATCTACCTGCTTGCCAGCATAGGTCTCATTGATCAGGAGATTGGTCTGTTTGATAATGTTTGAGTTAAAAGCACCACAAAGTCCACGATTGGAGGTAATGGCAACAATCAGAACCTTGCTGACCTGCCTGTTGTCAGTAAATTTACTTCCCGCATCGCCGTCCAAGCTTGCGCTAAGACTCTGTAACAATTCAGTAAGTTTATTCGCGTACGGACGCATGGCGGTGATAGCATCTTGGGCTTTTTTCAACTTTGCAGCGGAAACCATTTTCATGGCACTGGTAATCTGCATGGTTGATGAAACCGTTGCTATTCTACTTCGTATTTCCTTTAAGTTTGCCATCCTTATTTAGAATTGGATATTGAGCATTAAGTCATGAGACGTCTCATTTCTCAATACTAAAATCTATGCACTATACTTTCCAGCCAAATCTTTACAAACGGAAGTCAATGTATCGGTAACTTCGTCTGTTAACTTACCTGCTTTAAGCGTGTCCAATACACCTCTGTGCTTGGCATTCAAGAATTCAATAAAATCTCTTTCAAATTCTTTTACCTTATCTACAGGAACGTCTCTCAACAAGTTTTTGGAACCTGCAAAGATAATCGCAATCTGGTCCTCCACGGTAAACGGATCGTTCTGGGCCTGCTTCAAAATCTCGACGTTTCTACGACCTTTTTCAATAACGTTCAAGGTAGCGGCATCCAAATCGGAACCAAACTTCGCAAAGGCTTCCAATTCACGGAACTGTGCCTGATCCAGTTTCAAGGTACCAGCAACTTTTCTCATGGATTTCACCTGAGCGGAACCACCCACACGGGATACGGAGATCCCTACGTTGATCGCTGGTCTTACCCCTTGGTTAAACAAATCCTGCTCCAAGAAAATCTGTCCATCCGTAATGGAAATCACATTGGTAGGGATATAGGCCGAAACGTCACCCGCTTGGGTTTCAATGATCGGCAATGCCGTTAAAGAACCTCCACCTTTTACCATTGGCTTAAGCGGTTCTGGCAAATCGTTCATGTTTTTGGCGATATCGTCATCTGCAATCACTTTGGCAGCTCGTTCCAACAATCTTGAGTGCAAGTAGAATACATCACCAGGATAGGCTTCACGACCTGGAGGTCTTCTCAAAAGAAGCGATACCTCACGATACGCAACCGCTTGCTTTGACAAATCATCATAGATGATCAAGGCTGGACGACCTGTATCCCTGAAGTACTCCCCAATCGCAGCACCTGCGAACGGAGCATAAACCTGCATTGGAGCAGGGTCAGATGCATTGGCCGCAACAATGGTAGTATACGCCAAAGCTCCCCTATCTTCCAAGGTCTTGGCAATGGCCGCAACCGTTGATGCTTTTTGGCCTACCGCAACATAGATACAGTACACAGGTTCCCCGGCATCAAAAAATTCTTTCTGGTTCAGGATGGTATCGATACAAACCGTAGTCTTACCCGTCTGACGGTCACCGATTACCAACTCACGCTGTCCACGTCCAATTGGAATCATGGCATCAATCGCTTTAACTCCTGTTTGCAATGGTTCGTTTACCGGCTGACGGTAAATAACCCCAGGTGCTTTACGCTCCAAAGGCATTTCGTAAGTGTCACCGGCAATAGGTCCCTTTCCGTCGATAGGAGTACCCAAGGTGTCCACCACTCGGCCAACAATTCCTTCACCCACATTGATGGATGCGATACGCTGTGTTCGTTTTACGGTTGCCCCTTCCAAAATTTCCTTGGACGGCCCCAACAATACCACACCAACATTATCTTCTTCCAGGTTCAATACGATACCCTGCATTCCGCCATCGAACTCCACAAGCTCCCCATATTGGGCATTGGAAAGTCCGTAGACACGGGCAATACCGTCACCTACCTGAAGTACGGTACCCACCTCGTCCAAGGAAGCACTTGCTTCAAAACCTGATAATTGCTCTTTTAAAATTGCTGATACCTCAGCGGCTTTTACTCCTGCCATTTGACTAGATATTAGACTTTAGACGATAGATTTTAATTGCTATGCGTCGTGTTTTTATTTCAATTTTTTAAACGATTATAGTCCGTAGCACAACGAAGGACTATAGACTATTTGTAAATTCTCTTTTAAGGCCATTCAGTTTGTTGGCGATGCTGGCGTCATATTGTAGATCGCCCACTCGAAGGACAAAACCCCCCAATATATTTTCATCCACCTTGTTCTGAATGGTAACTTTATTTCCGGTGATCTTGGCCACTTCTGCCAACACCTTTTTTTCCAGGGCAGCGGTCAATGGAACTGCAGTGGTCACATAAGCAACATCCTCACCCTTTAACTGTTCGTGCAAAATAATGTACTTAAAGGCCACCTCTTGCAATAGACCAATTCTTTTGTTATCGGTAAGGGTGTTGATCAAGCCCAAAGTAATTTGGTTGGAGCTCTTAAAAATTTTGTTCAGTGCTCCCTTTTTTACAGCTCCTTTGATGACCGGACTTCCCAACAAATTCTGGAGTTCGGCATTTTCATCAATGGTGGCAGCAATGGTTCGCATATCCTTTTCCACGGCATCTGCCGCTTTCTTTTCAATTGCGAAGTCCAAGGTTGCTTTTGCGTAACGTACGGCCGCCCTACTTTCGTTCATCTGTTCTTAGTTCAATTCAATATCACCCAACATATCCTGAACAAGCTTTTCCTGCTTCTTCTTGTCGGACAGTTCGTCCTTGATCACTTTTTCCGCGATATCAATGGAAAGATTGGCTACCTGGGCCTTGATGTCCGCAACAGCAGCTTTCTTTTCACTCTCGATAGTGGCCTGGGCCTGTTTGATCATTTTATCGCCTTCCACCTGAGCTTGCTCTTTGGCATCGGCTACAATTTTATCCTTGATCTCACGTGCTTCCTTCAACATTGCTTCACGTTCGGCCCTTGCTTCCTTCAATAGTTTCTCGCTATCGGCGGTAACATTCTGCATCTCCCTTTTTGCATCCTCTGCGGCGTCCAAAGCATTTTTGATGCCCTCCTCGCGATCATTGATCGCGTTAAGGATTGGCTTCCATGCAAATTTCCACAACAAGAACAACAACAGACCAAACAATAGTGTCTGCCAGAAAAACAGTCCCAACGAAAACTCTTCTAATAACTTTGCCATAATCTATTCTATGTATGCTTTTCTATTCTCAATCTTTAAACGAAGTAAAAGCTGCAACCAACCGTTACAGCTCTTACTTTTTGTGATTTGATTATACTGCGAACAATGCAGCGAAACCAATACCTTCAATCAACGCTGCTGCAATCAACATCGCTGTTTGGATTTTTCCGTAAGCTTCAGGCTGACGAGCGATAGCCTCCATAGCAGAACCACCGATTCTACCAATACCAAGACCTACACCGATAACTACCAAACCTGCACCTACCATTACTGGAATTTCCATATCTATCTAGTTTAAAAATTAAATATTCAATACTTCAACTCTTTTCGCCAGCTCCTTCGCATACGCTCAGGATAGACAGCTCAAAGAAAATTTTAGTGTGCCACCTCAGCTTCGTGTTCATGGTCGTGCTCATGTTCTTCAGAGGCAAATCCGAAATACAGGGCGGACAACATGGTGAAAATATACGCTTGAAGTAAGGCAACCAACACTTCAATCAGGGAGATGGCGAAAGCCAGTCCGAAGGACAATGGACTTCCAAGCCAACTCTTAAAAATAAACATCAACCCGATCAAACTCATCAAAACAATATGACCTGCCTGCATGTTGGCATACAAACGAATCAACAACGAGAATGGCTTGATGATCAATCCCAACAATTCAATGGGAACCAAAATAATGTACAATGGAATCTTTCCGTACCACGGCAAGGATTTTCCCAAAGGATCAAACTGGTGCATCCAGTAATCCTTGGTTCCCGTAAAATTTGTGATTAAAAATGTCATGATGGCCAAGGAAACCGTGATGGCAATGTTACCAGTCACATTAACTCCAAGTGGCGTTAGGCCGAAAATGTTTAAAAACCAAATAAAGAAAAAGATGGTCAACAAGAACGGCATGTATTTTTTATATCGCTTTTCACCGATGTTCGGTCTTGCGATGTCATCCCTAATGTATAAAACAATTGGCTCAAAGAAGCGACCAGCCCCAGTTGGGATGCCATTGTTTTTGGTGTAGGATTTTGCCAAGCTTGTGAACAGCCACAGCATCAACAATCCGGTAACAATGATCATTACCACATTTTTGGTGATGGAAAAATCCAGCGGTTTTACGTTGGTTGCATGGTGCTCATCATCATAATTGATAGTGCCCTCGGCATCAGTCTTATAGATTTTGCTGTGGTAAAGCTTGTAGTGGTTGCCATCCACTTCAGCCAAAGTCTCTCCATGATGGAATTTTGAACTTGAAAAAACCTTAAGTCCATTATCCCACAAGATTACCGGCAAAGGGAATCCTACATATTTATGATCTCCATTTTCCTTGGTATAGGAGAACAGGGAAAAGTCGTGGGAATCCAAAAGGTGATGGGTAATGTATTCCTTAATTTCTGTCTTAAGGTCCTTACCATGTCCGTCGCCCTCTTCCTTGGCTTCACTGGCAAAGGTAAATTGCCCTAAAATCAATGCTACAACAAGAAAAAATCTGGTCAAATGGGTATTTCGCATTTCGCTCAAAATAACGGTCTCTCAAAATCGGTGCAAATGTAAGTCATTCTCACAAAAAGAAAAAAGCTTTCAAACTTTTATTTTTGAGGATTTTGCGCACTTTATTTTTTTGGAGAATCGTCCAATTTATTAAGCATTTTGGAGATGAAGTAGGTCTCCAAAATAAGTGCAACGCTGTAGGGCACAAAGAAAGCTGCAAATTCTAACCTTGACATGTCCCCATCTGCTTTGTAAGAAGGGTAAAACAGAAGAAAAAAAACGGCAAATTTGAGTAAACTCCCGCCCATGAACAGAAATCCAATCTGATTTTTCAATTTTTCCCGAAAGCGGAACAACAAAAGGAAAATAATCGCCGCCAATAGCCCGTTCACCACATAGGACCGCACGATCAAGTGGTCAAAAACTGGGAATTCCATATTGGATAGCACAAGTAGGTGCAATCCGAAGGTCAGGAGAAGCGCAACACCCAATAAAATATAAAATTGGATAGATAGGTTGAACTTTTGCATTAGTATTTAATCCGTTTTAGCTGCTGCAAAACTACCCAAATAGAAATTGCCACTCCCAATAAAGTGGCAATTACCGTAAAAATATTTTTTTCGTTCCCGTAGTAGGCATCCAACCATTTTCCTCCCTTTACGGCCAAGAAAATAATGGCACCCATCTCAAACGCAATACCAGAAAGCATTGCGGCATTCTTAAAGTTGTTCTTCTTTTTAGGAGACTTTTGCGGGTTCATTGGCCTTTGTGGGCTGCAATTTATGGGTTGATGCCGCTCCCGTACCCGTAGCTGCGCCCTTGCCCATAGTACAGGCTGCATTAAAAGTAGCTCCCGGTTCCACCGCCAATTTGGCTACCTGAACCGTTCCTTCAATTGTAGCAGAGGACTTAAGTGAAAGGAGGTCTTTTACCAAAAGCTCACCGTTGAACTTTCCTTCAATATCTGCGTTTACGCACTCCACCTTTCCATTGATGTAGCCGTCTTTTCCTATAACAACCTTACCGGATGTCTTTACGTTGCCTTCGAGTTTACCATCGATTCGAAAATCGGCCTCGGAAGTAATATTACCCTTGATTTTGGTATTCTTTTCAATTCTGTTGGGTTGTCCTCCAAATTCTGTCATAGTACGAGGTTTTTTGTTGTCTGAAAACATTGTTTTCTTAAGGTTTTGGGGTTAAAATTTGTGTTTTATATGATTCTAAATTTTTATGTACTTGAATGATTTTGTAATTGTTAGATAAAACTACAAAATTCTCATCGTTGATGCGGTAGTCCCTATTCTTTTTTATGAGTTCAGTATATCCCAAAGCAAAATCCTTTGATTTAAACCCATGAACTACCACAAATTGATCTTCCAAATTGTAAATATCCTTGGAAATTTTGTTTTTGTAATTAAGGTCTTTAATGGATGCCTCCAAGCGCTCTACTAATTTCAACGCTTTTTCGTTGTCCTTTATTTTAAATGGAAACACCACCTTCCAGTTTCCAGTGCCCGAAGAGCCCGTTTCCGGAGAAAATTCCCTAGCTTCCAATTTGGGCAGTTGCTCGGCCACCATCTGTTCTGCCTTTTTCCCCTCCGGATTATTGGGGTAGGTTAGGGCCACATAGTTGAGGGCTTCCTTAAAAGGTTCAAATCCTTGTAGACGGCCAATGGCATTGGCCTTCAACATTTCAAATTTGGGAACGATGGGGTCCCCGGTGAACCTATTGATGTATTCCTGTGACAAGGTGATGACCCTGAGGTATTCTTGCTGTTCATATAATTTGTACAAAGAGGCATACCGCGCATCTGGACTATCCGTATTTCCTTCCAAAACCGCTTGGGGGTTCAACAAGATTTCCGCATAGCGGGTATCAGCATGGTTTGTAATAATGTCCCGCTTCATATTGTCCGCCAGTGGACCTCCGGTCTCCTCATAAATTTTGAACAGGTTGTATTTTGAGGGTAAAATCAAGCGCTCTTCCGGGTTGGAACTCAACACACGTTCCAGCTTACCGGCTGCCAAAAGATTTTCCTTGAACTTTTCCTTGTAGATCAACCCTAGTTGGTAGTTGGCAAAGTTTCGCTCTGTTCTAAGGCTATCAATAATTTTTACATCAGTAGGAATTTGTCCCAGGTAAAAGTCAAGGGAATATTTTTGTTCGTCGGTAACCGGGGCATCCGTTTGGCCATTGGCCAAGACTTCCTGTCCGGTTGCCTCAGAAGGTAAAGTTCTGCTCTTGTTGCTCCAACGCCAGTCGTCTTCCAAAACACGATCTCCCCATCGGGTCTTAAAATCATTTTTGCCGTAGCCCAAACTGGTGATATTATAAAAATAGAATTTCCCTTGGTTGGCCTTACCTCCTTTTGATTCCGCAAAGGTGGCAAAACCGGCCGTGGTCCGTTCCAGTTCTTTTTGCGCGGCTTCTTCATCCTTGCGTTTGAGCTCGGCAATGAGTTCTTCAAAATAGGCCTTTTGGTCCGCTTCGGGCATTTCATAAAGCGTAATTACACTGTCCGCATACTGCACCATATCCTCATACTTTATGACGTCCTCCAGGTTATCCAATTTCTTTTTGATCCTGCGGAACTGCTTGGTGTTTTCCGTGAGGTTCGTCAATGTACTATCATAATAAGCACCTGATGTTTTATAAGCATCCTCGTCAAAATAATAGTCGGCTAGATCTTTATAGTTTAATGCACTTAATTTCCGTTCACCTGTATTTGCCTTGAGGGATTTGTTGAAATATACTAGGGCCAGACTGTCAGAATCCGTAGACAAATGGAACTGAGCCACTTCCCTATAGATCTTATCCAAAAAGGGTCGGTTCTCTCGGTTCTCCTCCAGCTCTGTCAAGTATTCCAACAAGGCTTCCCGGTTGGTATCCGTTATGGCGGTGTTTTGAATTTTTTTTAAGTGCGCATTGATCATATAAACCCGAGGTGACCTTCTGTTTAGGGCAATCACCTTGTCAAAGGCATAGTTGGCCGAGTCTTTATGGCCCAATCCATTGTACAACTGGCCTATTATGAAAAGGTATCTTCCTTTTTCGGCGTTCTTTTTGGTGTAGGCTTGGGCAATCTTCAATTTTTGAATCGCCGTATCCGGAGCCTTTAGGTTGATAAAGCATTGCGCCAGCACCGCATTGGCATCCGCATACTCCTGATCCTTTAGCTTCTCAAATTTGAACATTCTTCTAATGTTCTTGATCGCCAATTCTGGATTGTCCAAACGCATATTGGTCTTTTCCCGCCAGATGGTGGCTTCGTTCAGCTTATCACTTTCGGTGTATTTTCTAAGAATGTAATTGAAGGATTCCAAAGCCGGAATATAACGCTGGTCAAAATAGCGTGCCTTTCCCAAAAGCATAAAAGCCTCATCCGTTTGGGGATTGCGTTCCTCATCTTTGATATCCATGCTATGCTTTTGGATGGCCTTGGTGGCCTTTTCCTCAGCAATAATAAAGTTGGGATTGTTGTCCTCAGAATCCAGTTTTACCTCATCTGTTACTTCCAAACGCTCCACAGGGAGCAGTTCCCAATAATCGTCCCTGTAATTTGCGTTAAGTTCTTCCCTCCCTTGTTCAAAGGCAATGTTGCCATTATACAGGGTATTGTATTTAGTGTTTAGGGCATGCCAATTGCGGTTTAGGAACTTGTCCTTTTTGGTGGAACAGGAGTTAAAAACCATCCCGCCAAAAACCAGGGCACAAAAAAATAGGTGTTGAAGCTTC
>JBCCUY010000036.1:0-15856 GCA_039196145.1 Bacteroidota bacterium | reverse complement strand
TAAGAATATTGGGATGGGATTGAATGTATTCTTCATCCTTACTGCGGTAGCTGTAGTACTTATGGTCTTCCCAGGTTTGAAAAAAATGTTCGTTAAGTAAAAACTAAAAGTTATGCCTAGAAGAAAAGGAGCACCTGAAGTGAATGCTGGTTCTATGGCAGACATTGCTTTCTTGTTACTTATCTTTTTCCTGGTTACCACAACCATTGAAACTGATGCGGGATTAGATCGTATGTTGCCACCTATGGAACCGCCCGAGGAGGACGTAGTTATCAAACAGAAGAACATTTTTACGGTAAACATCAATAAAAATGGTCAGTTGCTTGTAGAAGACGAATTGATGGATTTAAAAGGCCTAAGAAGTGCCGCTATGGCTTTCTTGGAAAATGGAGCGGATGGATCATGCAACTACTGTAGCGGTAGAAGAGATCCTGCTTCATCGGATAATCCCTCAAAAGCGATTATTTCCTTAAAGAATGACCGTGAAACAAAGTATAGTACTTACATAACGGTTCAAAACGAGTTGGTGGGAGCGTATAACGATTTGAGAAACCGGGAAGCCCAGAAATTGTTTGGAAGGGATTTTACGGAGATGGAATCGGAATATCTAAACCCAGAAACACCCTCCAACGTAAGGGATGACCTAAAGGACAAAGTTAAGCGCGTTCAGGATATGTTTCCACAGAAACTGTCTGAAGCGGAAACATCAACCAATTAAACTAAAATAGTATGGCAAAATTTGCAAAAAAGAAGGATGGGGATTTGCCAGCGGTATCCACTGCCTCGCTTCCCGACATCGTCTTTATGTTACTGTTTTTCTTTATGACAGTTACAACTATGAAAGATAGTTCTTTGTTGGTTGAAAATACGCTTCCAAATGCTTCCGAAATTAAGAAGTTGGAGAAGAAAGACAGGGTAATCTATATCTATGTGGGTAAGCCCACTCAAGAATATCAGAAGGTTTTTGGTACAGAGCCAAAAATCCAATTGAACGATAAGTTTGCCAGTGTTGATGAGGTAGGCTCCTACATTTTAGCGGAGCGCGCCAAGAAACCACAAGAATTACAAAACGTATTGACTACCGCGCTTAAGGTTGATAAGGATGCCAATATGGGCCTTATCGCCGATATTAAGCAGCAATTAAGGGAAGTTAATGCTCTTAAGGTCAACTATACGACCTATGAGGGTAATGCCTTTAATAATTTGCAGTAGACAATAACTTAGATTTAGTGGAAAAAGCTCCAGAACTATGTTCTGGAGCTTTTTTTATGTCGTATCCTCATTGGCCGACAACCAGGAATAATAATCTTAAATCTCATCAAAAACAATCGAAATGTGTACTTTGGATTGTTTTACCTTTGTAGTCTAGATGAAACGCTTCAATTTCACAATAACTATATTCTGTTTTATTCTTGGTAGCTTCACTTTGTTGGCCCAAAACGTCCCTGAGGCTGATAATAAATATTTGGAAGACCAATTCTATATAGGATTGGGATTCAATTTTTTGTTGAATAGGCCTTCTGATGTGGCCCAACGGAATCTATCTTATAATCTTCAGTTGGGATTTATTAAGGATATTCCACTAAACCGTGATAGAAATTTTGGCTTGGGACTTGGATTCGGCTACGCTGTCAATTCTTATTATACAAACCTCGTGGCATTGAACGAAGCCAATACGGTGACTTATGAGGTAAGAAGCACGGATGATTTTACCAGAAGTAAAATAGAAACCCATACCGTTGAATTTCCACTGGAGCTGAGATGGAGGACATCCACTCCCGAGGATTACAAATTTTGGAGGATTTATGCCGGGGGTAAGGTAGGCTATGTGTTTTCAGGTCGTTCCAGACTGGTTACGGAGGAAAATGGAACACAAAGCTTCTCTAATGACGATATCCAAAAGTTGCAGTATGGACTAACAGTAAGTTTTGGCTATAACACTTGGAACATTAATGCCTACTATGCGCTAAATCCACTTCTGGAAGATGAAGTAACCCTTAACGGGAATGAAGCAATAGATGCTAGAGTGCTCCGAATCGGAGTGATTTTTTACATTCTATAACCAGTATTTCAGAATCAGCAATTGGGAACCCAATCCTATAAAAAAACCAATTAATAGTTCTGCCCTGCTGTGGGCCTTCAAATAGAGTCTTGATGTAGCTACAAGCCCGGTCAAAAGAGTGAAAAAGCTAATGGCCAATGTGATATTGATTTCAAAATGAATGCTTAAGCCAATCATAAACATGAGAAGACTTCCCATCCCCAATAGATGAATACTGGCCTTAAATTTTAGAAAAAGAAGAATGAGGGCCGCCCCTGTGGCGGTCAAAAGTCCCGTAAAAAAATAAAACAGTTCATGCACGTAATTGTTTGGGATGACCTTGTATAGAATCATAAGCAACAAAACACAACTTATGTACAAAGGGTATTTTCGTTCTTGTAGGGTAGGAAGAAAAATAGAATTGATAACCCCAAGGTTTTTAAGAATAAGAAAGAATATTATGGGGATGATGACTGTAAGTATGAAAATGGGCAAAATGTTCCCGCTTTGAACCTCCAGACTGCTATATGGCGTCACCATAAAATAAAGCACGGTACCACCAATAGGGATGAATAAGGGATGGAAAATGTAAGAGACAGCGTTTAAAAAATGGTGCATTAGATTTGCTTTCGTAGCCGTGCCACAGGTATTCCAAGTTGTTCCCTGTACTTGGCTACAGTCCGTCTGGCAATGGGGTATCCTCTTTCCTTGAGGATTTTGGCCAGTCTGTCATCCGTTAGTGGCTTCTTTTTCTCTTCTTCGCCGATTACGGTTTCCAATATCTTTTTGATTTCCTTAGTGGATACATCCTCTCCCTGTTCGTTCTTCATGGACTCGGAGAAGTATTCCTTTATCAACTTGGTGCCGTAAGGCGTGTCCACATACTTACTGTTTGCTACCCGAGAAACGGTGGAAACATCCATATTGATTTGGTCCGCGATATCCTTTAATATCATTGGCCTCAACTTTCGCTCGTCCCCACTCAAAAAATAATCCTGTTGGTAGTTCATTATGGCATTCATGGTGATGAACAAAGTCTGTTGACGTTGCTTAATGGCATCTATGAACCATTTGGCGGCATCCAGTTTTTGTTTTATAAAAAGTACCGTGTCCTTCTGTGATTTGGACTTTTCCTTGGAATTTTTGTAACCTTCCAGCATATTGCTGTAATCACGGCTTACATGAAGTTCAGGGGCGTTTCTGCCGTTCAGGGTGAGTTCTAATTCGCCCTCCACAATTTTAATGGAAAAATCGGGAACAATATGTTCTATGATTCGGGTGTTACCAGCATAAGATCCCCCCGGTTTGGGATTGAGCTTTTCTATTTCCGAAATAGCCTCCTTTAATTCTTCTTCTGAAATATGGTGCTTTTGTAGCAACTTGGTGTAATGCTTCTTTGTAAACTGTTCGAAAGATTTTTCCAAGATGGCAATGGCCAATTCAATGGAAGGGGTCTTCTCCTTTCGTTTTAATTGAATGATGAGGCATTCTCCAAGCGAACGGGCCCCTACTCCAGGTGGGTCTAAAGCTTGTACTGTTTTAAGGACAGCTTCAATGTCGGTTTCCTCGGCATAAATGTTTTGGGTAAAGGCCAAATCATCCATAATATCCGATAACGGCCTCCGAATGTACCCGCTTTCATCTACACTGCCCACCAAAAATTCCGCAATGGCCCATTCCTGGTCATCTAAATAGATGGTGTTCAATTGACCAATAAGATATTGGTTGAACGAAGTCCCAGAGGCATATGGAATGCTTTTTTCGTCATCATCCGCACTATAATTACTGGTTTGGGTGCGGTAATCGGGAATTTCATCGTCGCTCAGATAGTCATCTATATTAATTTCTTCCGCTGAAATAGTCTCGCTATCGGCACTGTCGTCATAAGCATCATCAAATCCATCATCAGCACCTTCGCTTTCGGCTTTACCGCTCTCAAGTGCAGGGTTTTCCTCCAATTCTTGCTTCAATCGTTGTTCAAAAGCCTGTGTGGGCAGCTGAATCAACTTCATCAACTGAATTTGCTGCGGCGACAGTTTTTGCGATAGCTTAAATTGGAGATGTTGTTTTAGCATATGGATTTTAGACTGCTTCCTTTCCTATAAAATTAAGTATTACAATTAAAACTCTGCATTCTGCGGCGTCCTTGGATAAGGAATTACGTCTCGAATATTCCCCATTCCTGTTGCAAACTGCACCATACGTTCGAATCCGAGCCCAAAGCCACTGTGAACAGCGGTTCCAAAACGTCTAAGGTCCAGATACCACCAAAGTTCTTTTTCGTCTATTCCAAGTTGTGCTATCTTTTGTTGTAACACCTCTAAACGTTCTTCTCTTTGGGAACCTCCTACAATCTCCCCAATTCCCGGAAAGAGAACATCCATGGCCCTAACGGTTTTTTCATCTTCGTTCAAGCGCATATAAAATGCCTTGATGTTAGCCGGGTAATCAAATAGGATAACGGGGCATTTAAAGTGTTTTTCCACCAAATACCGCTCGTGCTCACTTTGCAAATCTGCGCCCCAGGCATCAATTGGGAATTGAAATTTCTTTTTCTTGTTGGGTTTGCTGTTCCTTAAAATGTCAATGGCTTCCGTGTAGGTGACACGCTTAAAATTGTTGTCAACTACAAACTTTAGCTTTTCTATCAAAGCCATCTCTGATCTTTCGTTCTGTGGTTTGGATTTTTCCTCGTCCAACAACCTTTTTTCCAGGAATTCCAAATCATCCTGACAGTTTTCCAGAACGTACTTCAGAATGGACTTGATAAAATCCTCAGCCAAATCCATGTTGCCGGCCAGGTCACAAAAAGCAACCTCCGGTTCGATCATCCAGAATTCCGCTAGGTGTCGGGACGTGTTTGAGTTTTCTGCTCGAAAAGTGGGCCCGAAGGTATAGACCTTGCCCAGTCCCATGGCATAAGTTTCTGCTTCCAACTGTCCTGAAACGGTAAGGTTGGTTTCCTTTCCAAAAAAATCCTGTGAGTAATCCACCTCTCCCTTATCGTCCAAAGGTGTGTTTTTGGGATCCAGGGTGCTTACCCTGAACATTTCCCCCGCACCTTCGGCATCTGAGCCTGTTACGATAGGGGCATGCATGTAGTAAAATCCGTTTTGTTGAAAATAACTATGGATTGCAAATGCCAAAGCGGACCGTACCCGCATGACTGCCGAAAAGGTATTGGTCCTAACTCTTAAATGCGCCTTTTCCCTTAGAAATTCCAAAGAGTGTTTCTTGGGTTGAATGGGATAGGTTTCTGGGTCAGCAGTACCATGAACGAAAACATCAGAGGCCTGGATTTCCACACTTTGTCCCCTTCCTTGACTCTCAACCAATGTGCCGGTTATTTTTAGAGCTGCACCAGTGGTAATCTGCTTTAACAAATCCTCATTGAAATTTTCGAAATCAACAACACATTGTATGTTGTGTATTGTAGACCCATCATTTAACGCAATAAAACGATTGCTTCTAAAGGTCTTCACCCAACCATTCACTTCAACGCTATCCCCTAAAGGTTGCTTGCTTAGCAGTTCTTTTACCGAATACGAGTTCATTTTAACTTCTGATAAATTAAGCGGTAAAGATAGGTTTTTGGACAAAAATGAAGGCAATGCTCCGACCAATAAAAGACGAAAATCCCTCTATTTATCCTTGATATTGACTTCTTCCCTGGGGAGGATGTCAATCTGCGGTTTTCGAAGCACTTGTTTGTTGGCTATGCTACGTTCAAGTGAAAGAAGCAGGGACGGTAACAAAATCAGGTTGGCCAACATGGCAAACAATAGGGTGGCGGATACCAAGCCTCCTAAGGCCTTGGTTCCCCCGAAGCTGGAAATAATGAATACCGAAAAACCAAAAAATAGCACAATAGAGGTATAGAACATACTAACTCCAGTTTCCCGAAGTGCAGCATAGACCGACTTTTTGATTTGCCAGCGATTCGCGGCCAATTCTTGCCGGTACTTGGCCAAAAAGTGAATGGTGTCATCTACGGAAATACCAAAGGCAATACTAAATACCAGAATTGTTGACGGTTTTATGGGGACGCCGAGATATCCCATGAGCCCGGCCGTTATCACTAAGGGCAATAAATTGGGCACCAAGGAAATGATGATCATCCTAAATGACCGGAATAGATAGGCCATAAATAGGGAGATAAGACCAATGGCCAATGCCAGGGAAAGCAAAAGGTTTTTCACCAAATACCTCGTTCCCTTTAGGAAGAGGAGCGCTTTTCCTGTCATGTACACACTGTAACGTTCTGCAGGGAAAAATTTAGCAATGGATTCTTGGACATCCTGCTCTATTTCTTCCATGCGCTCTATTTTTACATCACGCATAAAGGTGGTTACCCTAGCCGTTTGGCCGGTACTGTCCACAAAACTTTCCAATAAATCACTGTCACCAGAGGATTTCCTGGCCACATCCATGATAAAGGTGTTTTCCTGGGATGTAGGAAGCTGATAGTATTTCGGAATGCCATTGTAAAATGCCTGTTTGGAGTATTTGACCAAATTGACCACGGAAATGGGCTTGGACAGTTCGGGGATTTCATCGATAACGGTTCCCAATCGATCAATACGCTTAAGGGTGGCAGGTTTGGTGGCCCCATTCTTTCTTTTGGTATCCACTACGATTTCCATGGGCATAATACCATCGAACTCCTCTTCAAAGAATCGGATGTCTTTGAAGTAATGTGTGTTTTTTGGAAGATCTTCTATCCTGCTTCCTGTAATTTTGATTTGATAAATGCCGATGATGCTCAATACCAAAACAATTACGGAGGTGATATAGACTCCAATACGATGGTGCCGAACCATACGTTCCATCCAGCTTACAAAAATGTCGACCCACTTTTTGTTTAAATGTTTTAAGTGTTTGGTTTTTGGAAGCGGCATAAAACTATAGAGGATCGGAATGATCAACAGCGACAGAATAAAAATCCCCACAATGTTGATAGAAGCCACTATACCAAATTCTTTGAGTAAATCACTGTCCAGGATGATGAAGGTGGCAAAGCCCGAAGCTGTGGTAATATTGGTCATCAAGGTGGCATTCCCAATTTTGGAAATAACCCGTTGAAGCGAAAGCGCCTGGTTTCCGTGTTTTTTTACCTCTTGTTGGTATTTGTTGATGAGAAAAATGCAGTTGGGGATACCAATAACGATTATCAATGGCGGGATCAAGGCCGTAAGAATCGTAATTTCATACTGGAACAGTCCTAAGATTCCGAAGGCCCACATTACACCAATAATCACTACGAACATTGAGATAAAGGTTGCCCGGAAGCTTCTAAAGAAAAAGAAGAAAATTATAGAGGTGACCAAAAGGGCGGCGCCAATAAATATTCCTATTTCATCCACTATGGATTTGGTATTCCATGTTCTGATGTAGGGCATACCGGAAACGCGAACATCAAGATTGGTCTCATTCTCAAAATTTTCCACTAAATCTCCAAGGTCATTCAAAATGAATTCGTTCCGAACCGCCGTGTTCATGATATCCTTGTCCAAATAGATGATGGTTTGGATAGTGCCGCTTTCAGGATTGTAGATCAGGTTGTCATAAAAAGGAAGCTCCTCGAACAAATGATGCGTCAATGCATCAATCTCATCCTTCGTTTTTGGTTCCTCTTTGATAAAGGGTTCCATAACGAATACTTGCTGCTCATTATCCTTCTTTAAAACTTGTAGGTTGTCCGTAGAAACTACATAATCGATTTCTGGGAAGGCTTCCAGTTGTTTGCTGAGCTTGTTCCAGCGACTGAATTTACTTGGTGTGAACAGGGATGAGTCCCTTATGGCCAGAACAATGGCGTTTCCCTCCTCGCCAAAAATACTTTTGAAAGCGTTGTACTGGACTGTGGCGGGATGGTCGTCCGGAAGAATATTGGCCTCTGTATTGGAGAACTGCATGTTTTTCCATTGCATCGCCAAAAAGACGGTAAAGGCTGCTACGCCCAAAAGAATCAGGATCCTGTTGCGAAGAATAATACGGGCCACAAAGGGCCAAAATCCTTTTGTAAACTTTGCTACCATCTCATTTTTGTTGGCCGCAAAGGTAGAAAATGATCAGCTGTGTTCCTAAGGAAAACCAAGAGGGTATACAGGAAATTAGACCTTCATGATTTCAGCTTCCTTAACGGATAGAATGGAATCCACTTTTTTGATAAAGGTGTCCGTGAGTTCCTGAACATCTACCTCTGCATTGCTCAGCAAATCCTCCGAAATTTCCAATTTTTTAAGCTCTTTGTTGGCATCTTGCCTGGCATTTCGGATACTTACCTTGGCATCTTCAGCTTCGGACTTGGCCTGTTTTACCAATTGAATCCTGCGTTCTTCTGTTAATGGAGGTACGTTGATGATGATCATTTCGCCATTGTTCATTGGGTTAAAACCAAGATTGGCATTCATGATAGCGGTTTCTATTTCTTGAAGAAGCGATTTTTCCCATGGCTGTACGGAGATGGTACGCGCATCCGGGGTATTAATGTTGGAAACCTGGGAAAGCGGTGTTGGAGAGCCATAATATTCAACCATTACCGTAGAAAGCATAACGGGACTTGCCTTACCAGCACGAATTTTTACCAGGGCTTTCTCCAAATGGGAAATACCACCATCCATACTCTCTTTCGTTGTATCAAGTATAAAGCTAACTTCTTCGTTCATAATAGTAAATTTTAACGCTTGACTTCAAATGTTATACCAAAATTAGATGTTGACAACGGTTCCGATGTTCTCTCCAGAGACGATCCGCATTAAATTGCCCCTTGTGTTCATATCAAAAACTACAATGGGGAGTTCGTTTTCTTGACTGAGGGTAAAAGCAGTAGTGTCCATAACTTTCAATCCCTTGGAAAGCACATCGTTGAAAGATATCTTATCAAACTTGGTTGCTGTTTTATCTTTTTCCGGGTCAGAGGTATAAATTCCATCTACCCTGGTGCCCTTAAGAATTACGTCTGCCTTAATTTCTATGGCACGTAAAACCGCTGCTGAATCTGTGGTGAAATAAGGGTTCCCCGTGCCGCCGCCAAAAATAACGACCCTGCCCTTTTCCAAATGGCGAATGGCCCTTCGTCGGATAAAAGGCTCCGCCACCTCATTGATCTTGATGGCCGATTGCAACCTGGTTTCCACTCCTTGCAGTTCCAAGGCACTTTGCAATGCCAATCCATTGATCACTGTGGCCAACATTCCCATGTGGTCCCCTTGCACCCTGTCCATGCCTTGACTGGCGCCGGAGAGTCCCCTAAAAATGTTGCCTCCGCCTATTACAATGGCCACTTCAACACCTTTCTCGATGACCGCTTTGATGTCTTCTGCATATTCCGCCAGACGTTTGGCATCAATTCCGTATTGTTGCTCACCCATCAGGGCTTCGCCACTAAGCTTTAATAAAATTCTTTTGTATTGCATTGAGGATTTGTTGAAGTCCGGACAAAAATAATCAAAATTATTTATGGGGAATTGCCTAAAAATAGGATGATTTCCACTCAAATTGAATAAAAAAACCATAGCTTTTGTAACCTTTTGCAAAATCACCAGTATATCCTTCAACAAGCCTAAAAAACACCATCAAATTGCACGACCTAACCGATAAAGCACTTATGCTAAAAGTGAAATCCGGAGACCTGGATAAACTGGGACTGTTGTACGAGCGCCATAAGAAGCGACTTTTCGGGTTCTTTTACAACTTGGGAAACAATCCATCCATTAGCGAGGATTTAGTACAAAATGTGTTTGTTAGAATGATGAAATATCGGAGTTCATATACTGGGGAGGGTTCATTTACGGCTTGGATGTTCCGAATGGCCCGGAATATCAACTATGATCATCATCAGAAAGTGGCCAAATTTAGAATAAACTCTGGAGTAACTCCTGAGGAGGTGAAAATGGAAGTAGAGGGCCTATCGGATAGATTGGACAAAGAGGAAAATACTAGGATATTGAATAAGGCCCTGGCCAAGTTATCCCATGGCGAAAGGGAGGTCTTGGTACTGAGCAAGTACCGTGAATTAAAATTTAGGGAAATAGGTGAAATTTTAGGCTGTTCGGAAGGTGCTGCGAAAGTAAGGGTGCATCGGGCACTTAAGGAATTAAAAAGAACATTTTTAGAACTGGAAATAGTTTAATGTGATGGACAAGGAACAATTTGAAATACAGGCAATGGAATATCTGTCGGGTGCAATGACGGATGAAAGAAAGTCGGACTTTGAGACTTTTATAGGAAAGCATCCCAGTTTCAAAATTGAATTGCAGGAGTTACAGGATACTCTGGAAATGATAAAGGCAATGGATGCCCCTGAACCTAGTGCCAAAATGGATACGGTGTTCTTTTCTGCGCTATCCGAGGAATTGGATAGAAAAAAGGCAAGGCGGTCAGATTCGGGGCTCTTAAAGTATCTGTGGCCAGTTCAAAAACCGCAATGGGTGTTTGGTGTAATTGTGCTCTGCCTTGGGTTGGCCATTGGCTATTTGCTCAATAACCAAAATAGCGCTGAACCCATTGAAGTGGTAACTCAAGATGACGAGACGGAAAGCATGCGGCAAAAATTGGTCCTGACCCTTTTGGAACAGCCTTCGGCCAATCAACGCTTACAGGGAGTAAGTGAGGCAAATAAGATTGGCCAGGCAGATGAGATCGTCATACGCGCCTTGCTCCAGACCTTAAACAATGATTCCAATGTAAATGTTAGGCTGGCGGCCATAGAATCCTTGACGAACTACGTGGACAGGCCAGAGGTGCGTCAGGGCTTGGTGCAATCCATTCCTAATCAAGAATCACCGATTCTTCAGATTACCCTGGCCAATTTAATGGTAGCCCTTCAGGAAAAAGCCTCAGTAGAACCATTTAAAGAATTGCTCAAGGAAAAGAAATTGGATACTATGGTGAAGAAAAAGCTTCAGAATTCAATAGAATCAATAATCTAGTTTATTTATCAATCGCCCGAATGGGCAAAATCAAATCACGAACAGTTAAATTTTAACATGATGAAACAGTTAGTTTTAGGAATGGCACTGATTTTTTTAATCAGTGTACCGGGCTGCACGGCCCAAGAAACGGAATTCACGGAGGTGATAAAAAAGGAAATCCAAATGGGGAACCAGGACAGCAACACTTTGGTGGTAAAAAATGTTTTTGGCTCCGTTAGTGTGGAAGGGTACAACGGCAATACCATACAACTGGATGCGGAAAAAACGATTACCGCTGATACCAAAGAAGAACTGGAATTGGGAAAAGAAGAGCTTAAGCTCAACATTATTGAAGAATCTGATAGGGTAGTATTGCATCCGGATGCACCTTACATCGATTTTGATGGCAAAAACTTAAAGTATAATTGGTGCAATAACCATGATGAACCATCTTATGAACATGTGTTAAACATTAAAATTAAGGTTCCCAATAAACTTAAACTGAATATAAGCACGGTCAACAATGGTGAGGTTGTGATAAAAGAAACCCGTGGGACTGATATAAAAGCGGAAAACATTAATGGGGGAATTGCCCTGACGAATGTTACCGGAAAAACAAAGGTGCACTGTATTAATGGGGCAGTGGATATAAGCTATGCCGATAATCCGGATAGTGCTTCTGAGTATTATTCGCTTAACGGGGATATCAATATCTCTTATCAGAAGAGCCTATCTGCGAATATTTCATTTAAAAGTATGAATGGGGAGATGTTCACCGACTTTGATGTGAACAAACAATTTATGCGGACCAAGAAAAAAACTGGGAAAGGAAATAAGCCCAAATACAAATACGAAGCTCGACCGGTTGTACAGATTGGCTCTGGAGTGGTTGACTTCGATTTTGAAACGTTGAACGGAAATGTGTTTATCAAAAAAATATAAGGTTGTGAAAAAGTTGAATATACTAGGTATCGTTATGGCCTTTTTGTTTGCCCATGGTCTAATGGGGCAGGAGAAGAGTATGGATTTATTTACCATCCCACTAAGCAATCCTGGGAGTCCAGGGAAACTTGTTATTGAACAGGTAACGGGCTCCATCCATGTGGAGGCCTATGAAGGAGCGGAGGTAGTCGTTAAAGCAAGTTTTGGTAATGGCCGTGGTCATCATCGCACAAAAGGAGGCACCTCCGGATTAAAAAGAATTCAAAACTCCTCTATGGACATCAGTGCCCAGGAGAAAAACAATGTGGTTTTGGTGGACAATGACCAAGTGAACAAGGTTACTGATCTTGAGGTCAAGGTGCCCAAGAACTTTTCATTGAAGTTGGGAACCATTAATGAGGGTGAGATTTCGGTGAAGGGAATCAATGGGGAGATGGAGATTACAAACGTTAATGGAGGAATTACCATGGAAGCGGTCAGCGGTTCGGCTACAACGGATACGGTTAATGGCGATATTAAGGTCGATTTTATTACCATTGACCAAAATGCGAATATGGCCTTTAGTAGTTTAAATGGTGATTTGGATATTACGTTTCCAAGCTCTTTGAAAGCTGATGTCAAGGCCAAGACCGATATGGGCGATATTTTTACTGATTTTGATATGCAGGTGGGCTCTAATCAGCCAGAAATTAAAAAGAACAATTCCGGAGGTACCTACAAGGTGCAATTGGAGCAGTGGGTGAGGGGCAAGATCAATGGAGGTGGTCCCGAGATGCTATTTAAGACCTTTAATGGAAATATTCTTATAAAATCGAAATAAGTTTCAAGCATAAAAAAACCGCCTCAACTGAGGCGGTTTTTTTATTTGTACACTAGTTTTATTAGCCCAAAGCCACTCTTTGGAATCCAGTAACCTCAAGGTTTGAATCCACCGACTTAACATATTGGGCAACACTTTGCTTGCTGTCTTTAATGAAAGCTTGGTTCACTAAAGTGTTGTCTTTGAAGAAACGCTTCAATTTTCCTTTGGCAATGTTTTCCAACATGGCTTCCGGCTTTCCTTCCTGTCGCAGTTGATCTTTGGCTATTTCAATTTCCTTGTCAATAACGGACTGATCAACACCTTCTTCATTCAACGCAACAGGATTCATAGCGGCAGCTTGCATAGCTACATCCTTAGCGGCGGTAGCGGCACCATCAACTGCAGCTGACAAACCTACCAAAGTGGCGATTTTGTTTCCTGCGTGAATATAAGAACCTACAAAAGGAGCGCTCAATTTTTCAAATCCACCAATTTCAATCTTCTCTCCGATAACCCCTGTCTGCTCTGTAAGCTTTTCTGCAACTGTCATTCCATTGAAGGAAGCAGCTAGAAAAGCATCTTTGTTGTCAAAACCAAGGGCCAAATCGGCCAAGTCATTGGCCAAGGTTACAAAGCTATCATTCTTGGCAACAAAGTCAGTTTCACAATTCAAGGAGATAATGACCCCTGTTGAATTTTCAGCATTGACCTTTGCAATGGCCGCACCTTCGGCAGATTCTCTATCCGCTCTTTTAGCAGCTACCTTTTGTCCTTTTTTTCTAAGGATTTCAATTGCTTTTTCAAAATCACCATCAGCCTCAACCAACGCATTTTTGCAGTCCATCATTCCAGCTCCGGTGGTCTTTCTTAATTTATTTACTTCTGCGGCGGTAATTTTTGCCATTTTTTCTTTTTTTAAAATTTATGTAAAGTAAAACACGTTAAATAAGATGGGTTGATTTATTCAACTCCACCTTTAGCGTTGTCTTGCCATTCTTTTAGCTCATCCCATTTTCCATCAGCGGCCATTTGCGCTTGCTTTGGCCAAGAAGTTGGATCTAGATGGGCCATTCTTGAACTTGCCTCTGTCAAAATCTCCTTGATTTTTTCAGGGTCGGCCTTAGCAAGTTTGGCGAAGGTGTCAATTCCCTTGTTTGCCAAAGCTTCGGCCGCCTTTGGTCCTGCTCCTTCTATTTTGGTAAGATCGTCCGCTTTTTCTGCTTTTGGCTCTGCTTTGGCCTTGGCAGGTGCTTCCTCTACTTTTTCCTCAACAGGAGCCTCAGTCTTTTCTGCTTTTGGAGCAGGAGCTTCTTTTTTAGGCTCTGCTGCTTCCTTTGCCTCTACAGGAGCGGCTGCTTTGGCAGCTGGAGCCTCAGCTTCTGTTGTTGCTTTGGCTTCTTTTTCTTCCTGTTTATCGTTCTTACGCTCTGACAAACCATCGGCCACAGCTTGGGTAACCTCGGTCATAATCGCTTCAATGGATTTACCTGCATCATCATTGGCAGGAATAACATAATCGATTGGCCTTGGATCAGAGTTCGTGTCCACCATGGCAAAAATTGGAATGTTCAATTTTTGAGCTTCCTTAACCGCGATATGCTCTCTCATGGTGTCAACAATAAAGATTGCACCGGGCAAGCGGGTCATGTCGGCAATGGAACCCAAGTTTTTTTCCAACTTGGCACGAAGACGATCAACCTGTAGTCTTTCCTTTTTGGAAAGTGTGTTGAAGGTACCGTCCTTTTTCATGCGATCAATAGCAGCCATTTTCTTAACAGCCTTACGGATGGTTACGAAGTTGGTCAACATACCACCTGGCCATCTTTCTGTGATGTAAGGCATGTTTACTTTGGATACTTTGTCCGCAACAATATCCTTGGCTTGTTTCTTAGTGGCAACGAAAAGGATTTTTCGGCCAGACGCTGCAATCTTTTTTAGGGCCTCATTGGCCTCATCCAATTTTGCAACCGTTTTATAAAGGTTGATAACGTGGATACCGTTTCGCTCCATGTAGATATAAGGAGACATGTTGGGGTTCCACTTTCTTGTAAGGTGTCCAAAGTGCACACCTGCTTCCAATAAGTCTTTGACTTCGATTTTACTTGCCATTTCTGTAATTAGTTTACGTTCCGTTGTAGTAGCAATGGTCCGGTGGTTGCAAAAATATGCGCGCCCTTACCATTTAGATGCTAAACTAAATTCCAAAAGTTCGTTTTTTCCTTTTGGAACAACGACAACTTGGTTAAAAATTTAACCCTGAAAAAAATATCCAGGGTTTTCAATGAACTTATATAATAGGTGCAAGCACCTGAAATATTAACGTTTAGAGAACTGGAATTTCTTACGGGCTTTTTTCTGACCGAATTTCTTCCTTTCCACCATTCTTGGATCTCTTGTCAACAAACCTTCCGGCTTAAGAACGGCTCTGTTTTCTTCATCAATTTCGCACATCGCTCTGGACAATGCCAAACGAACTGCCTCGGCCTGACCGGTAATTCCACCGCCGTAAACATTTACTTTAACATCGTAACTGTCCTCGGTGTTGGTCAAGGCAAAAGGTTGCTTCACTTTGTACTGCAGGGTTGCGGTGGTGAAGTAGTCCTTTAAATCTTTTTTGTTGATGGTAATGTTTCCCTTTCCTTCGGAAACATATACTCTAGCTACAGCAGTTTTTCTTCTACCAATCTTATGAACCACTTCCATTATTTAAAGTCGTTTAAGTTTATCGCTTTTGGTTTCTGTGCTTCTTGACCATGATCTGGCCCAGCATATACTTTTAGGTTTCTGAACAAATCAGCTCCCAATCTATTTTTTGGAAGCATTCCTTTGATGGATTTTTCAACAATACGCTCTGGGTTTCTGTCCAACAACTCTTTTGCAGATGTGGAGCGTTGACCTCCAGGGTATCCAGTATACCTCAAATATTCTTTATCTTCCCACTTGTTTCCGCTCAAGTTGATTTTTTCTGCATTGATAACAATAACATTGTCACCACAGTCCACGTGCGGGGTAAAATTGGGCTTGTGTTTTCCTCTAAGCAACTTGGCTACTTTTGAAGCCATTCTTCCTAATGTTTGTCCCTCAGCATCAACCAATAACCATTGTTTATCAACGGTAGATTTGTTGGCAGAAATAGTCTTATAACTTAATGTGTCC
>JBCCUY010000035.1:0-16718 GCA_039196145.1 Bacteroidota bacterium | reverse complement strand
GGATAATTCTCTTTTTCATGGGTAAAACTATGTTTTAGTAAAACGGCTTAAGACCATTTCTATTATTGTTGAAACGAAAGTTTTGCTAAATAGTCGTAATGATTCCCTTCGCTTACAAGTTCGCAGTCCAAACCGTTGGCCCGAGAGGCGTTCTGCAAGGTGTTGAAATCCAAATAGAGCCATGGAAAAGGTTCGCCTGTTGTGCCTTTATAAGCCATGGTAAAGGTTACTTCCCCATAATATTGTTCGTTAGATGGAACCCAATACCCTCCGTCTTCATCTTGTTCGTACATATAAATGATATCACTAGAGTCCAAAAGTATTTGGCCGTCCGGTTTCAACAGTTTTTTTAGATGGTTTAGGAACACGGTCAAATCGACTAGCCTTCCGGCAAGGCCAATTCCGTTCATCAATAGCAGAAGAGTGTCGAACTTGTCCTTCCGATAATCCAATATCAAGCTCTGTACAGTATTGATCACACCTCTTTCCCGGCATACTTGTATTGCCCCTTCCGACTGGTCCAAAGCAGTTACCGCAAGGCCCTTTTCTTGCAGGTAAAGGGCATGTCCGCCAGCACCGCAGCCAATATCAAGAATAGTGCCCCGCGTTAGTTCAAGGGCTTTTTGTTCCAGTACCGGCATTTGATCATAATTCCTAAATAAATAGGGCAAGGGAATCACATCTTCTTCATTGAGCGATGAAAAAGTTTTAATATCCTCCGAATAGTCGTTGGAATAGTAATCTAAAAGTGCTTTGCCAAACACATCTACCATGATCCAGAATTGCTGTTGCAAAAGTGGGACATTAATTGCAGATAAAGGTTTAAATGAAAACAGTTTTTTATGTTTGTCCAAGATGGAAAAGGAAATTGAACAATTGCCTCAAAAAGCTCGGGAAAAACATGCTGAGAATAAAAAATTCTTCGCCAAGCTTAAAAAACGTCCGCCTAAGAACTTGGACTATGTGATGCAGGAACTGCACCAAGATGAATTTGAGAGAACGGATTGCTTACAATGTGCGAACTGCTGTAAGACCACGGGTCCACTTTTTACCAACACGGATATTGAACGAATTGCAAAATTCTTTCGACTAAAACCTTCACAATTTATTGCCCAGTACCTACGGTTGGATGAAGAGAACGACTATGTATTGCAGGAGGTTCCCTGTGCATTTTTAGGGGCCGACAATTATTGTGCGATTTATGATGTTAGACCCAAAGCCTGTAGGGAGTTTCCCCATACGGACCGAAAAAAGTTCCAACAAATCAGCAATTTAACTCTGAAAAATGTCGCCATCTGTCCTGCCGCATTTCATATTGTGGAGGAAATGAAACGAAGATTGAAGCTCTGACGATTTCTTATATTTGGGAATATGGAGCAGATTATTCACTATTTCGAAAACATTCCAGCTTTGCACCGAAGCCTTATTTTGGTTGGAGGGATAACTTTTTTCTGGATACTTGAGGGGATTGTACCCTTGTTTAGGGTAGAATACAAAAAATGGCGACATTCCGTTCCTAACTTCTTTTTTACATTGACCACAATCCTGGTCAACTTTCCGTTGGCATTTTTACTTTTAAGAACATCGGATTGGACAGTGGCCAACAACTTTGGAATTATCAATTGGTTGCCGCAAATGCCGCTTTGGTTATATGTGTTCCTTGGCGTGTTGCTTTTGGATTTAATTGGCGCTTACACCGCACACTTGGTGGAACATAAGGTGAAGCCCTTATGGATGGTTCATCTGGTACATCACTCCGATCATAACGTGGATACGACCACAGCCAATCGGCATCACCCGCTAGAGAGCCTTATTCGCTATTCGTTTACCCTTATCGGAGTTTTCGTGGTAGGGGCTCCCATAGGAATTATAATGCTTTACCAAAGCCTTTCAGTGGTCTTGTCTCAATTTAATCATGCCAATATCCAATTGCCCAAAAAAGTGGATAAGGCCATAAGCTGGGTTATTGTAAGTCCAGATATGCACAAGGTTCATCACCATTATAAACTTCCATATACCGATTCCAACTACGGAAATATTTTTGCCATTTGGGATCGACTTTTTGGAACCTATATGTATCTCGATACGGATAAGATTGTCTATGGAGTGGATACCTTTCCAGATGAAAAGGAGAATAGCAGTGTGGTGGGACTGTTA
Organism: Bacteroidota bacterium; assembly: GCA_039196145.1. GTDB lineage: Bacteria > Bacteroidota > Bacteroidia > Flavobacteriales > Flavobacteriaceae > Flagellimonas. The sequence goes on along the minus strand of JBCCUY010000035.1, from coordinate 14,561 downwards.
AAGCAACCTTTTCATAAATACCGAAGACCGACCACCGAAATTTAATCGTATAGTAGATATTTTTCTCTGATTTTTTTGAATTCATCCAAATCCTTTTCCCAACCAGCGGAGATTTCCGATGCAGATTTTCCAGCGGTTATTTGTTGTTGCAGCAATTCCGTTCCCGCATGTTTGGTAAAGGAATTGGTCTTAAAGAATTCTGATTTGTCTATGGAATTGTGATAAGCATCCAATAGCCATTCCAGGTTCACGACTTGCATTCGTCCAATCTTTGATAGATTCTTTCCAAAGCATTTTTTACCATCTTCTTTTGGATATTTAGATCCGAAGTTTGGCTTGGGAACATAATTGAAATCGTATTGGGTACTATCTAAAAATGAAGCTCCATAACGTTGGAATTGGAATTCGGTTCCGCGACCTGCATTAACGTTGGTGCCCTCAAAAAGCCCCAAACTTGGGTAGAGGGTTATGGCCGTGTCGTTGGGCAAATTCGGGGAAGGCCGTATGGGCAGGTGATATGCTGATTGATGTGAGTAATTCTCCAACGGAATTATGGTCAAATCCACCTCTTTACCGTTTTCTAGCCATTTTTCCCCATTTATCAGTTGGGCATATTCGCCAATGGTCATCCCATATACCAAGGGAATCGGCGTCATTCCCAAAAAACTGGTATGTTCCAACTCCATAGATGGACCGTCCACGTAATGCCCATTTGGGTTGGGTCGGTCCAACACGATAACGGGAATACCTTTTTCTGCACAGGCTTCCATGACCAATTGCAAGGTGGCGATATAGGTATAAAAGCGAACCCCTACGTCCTGTATGTCGAATAAAACCAAATCCAATCCTTCCAACTGTTCTTGACTTGGCTTTTTGTTTTTTCCATAGAGACTAAAAATGGGCAATCCGGTTTGCGTATCTGTACCATCTTTTACCAATTCACCAGCATCTGCCTTTCCACGGAAACCATGTTCTGGAGCAAAAACTTTTGCGATATCAATTTCAAGTGCAAGAAGGGAATCCACCAAATGGGTGTGTCCCGTCTTATGGAATACCACGCTGGTTTGATTGGCTATTATGCCCACCCTTTGGTTTTGGAGCAAGGGAAGGTATGCTTCGATCCGGTTTGCTGCAACCACTATGGTGTCCGGTTCTCTATTGGATATTTGGGAAGAAGCATCCTTTGCCTCCTTAGCTTTTAAGTGCTCACCGCATCCGCCAAGAAACACGACAAAAACCAACAATAAAACTGTACTTTTGAAGAGAGATAAAATGGGCATTCGTTGAATTTAGAATTGTTTATTGCCAAACGCCTGATTACAGGGAAGGAGCATAAAATTAGTATTTCCGCCCCTATAATAAAAATTGCCATTGCGGCCATCGCAATAGGCTTGGTAATGATGCTCATAGCCATAGCCACCGGAGTGGGATTAAAATATAAAATCAGGGAAAAGGTTTCCGCTTTTCACGGTCATATCCAAATTTCCAATTACGATAATAATGCTTCGGAAGTTTCCGTTGCTCCCATTTCTATTAAACAAGATTTTTATCCAGAATTCACGGATGTGGACGGGATAGATCATGTTCAGGCAGTTGCGACCAAGGGAGGGATTATCCGAACAGAGGATACCTTTGAGGGCATGCTGGCCAAAGGTGTTGGGACGGACTATGATTGGCAGTTTTTCGAGGAATTTTTAGTGGATGGACAACTCCCTGATTATACGGGAAATCTGAACGATGAGGTGCTCATTTCCAAATTATTGGCCAACAAACTGCAACTGGGTGTGGGTGATTCCTTCTTCTCTTTTTTTCTGAAGGATGGAGACCCTTCCCGAGTGCCCAACAACCGAAAATTTAATATTGTGGGTATCTACGAAAGTGGATTTGATGAGCTGGACACCTACGTCTTTGTCGACATCCGCCATATTCAACGCATGAACAAGTGGAAGGCTGATGAAGTGGGAAATTTTGAAGTGTTTTTAAGGGATTTTGATGAGCTGGAAGCCAAGAGCAATGAAATTTACGGAAAAACACTTTCCAATTTGGATACCCAGAATATCAAATCCAAATATTTTAGAATTTTTGAATGGATCGGTCTGTTCGACTTCAATATTGCCCTTATCATTGGTATTATGATTGTTGTGGGAGGTATAAACATGATCACCGCATTGTTGGTTCTGATTTTGGAGCGTACCCAAATGATAGGCGTTCTAAAGGCCCTTGGTTCCGAAAATTGGAGTATCCGAAAAGTGTTTTTGTACAATGCTGCCTATTTAATTACTATTGGATTGCTTTGGGGGAACGGGCTCGGATTGGGACTGCTCTTTCTTCAGGACAAATACAAATGGTTTAAGTTTCCCAACCCAGAAGAATATTACATCGAATACATTCCCGTACATATTGATGTTCCAACAATACTTTTGTTAAACCTTGGCGTAATGCTACTGTGCCTTTTGATGCTCTTATTGCCATCCTATATCATCACCAAAATAAGCCCTGTAAAGGCTATCAAGTTCGAATAAACCCTGAAATCTATCCGAGCCTGTAGTTGTTTTCAAGGGGTTCTTTCAACCTAAATCTAGAAGCCGTCAAGAATCCGCTTCAAAATTCCGAGAACCGAAAAATAAAAACCCCAAAAGATTACCTTTGCAGCGACTATGGAATATGCAAACAACATTTTAGAGACCATTGGCAATACTCCTTTGGTAAAACTAAATAAGCTTACTGCCGAACTTCCGTGTTTGGTGTTGGCTAAATATGAAACTTTTAACCCTGGAAACTCAGTAAAGGACAGAATGGCCCTTCAAATGGTGGAGGATGCCGAAGCATCAGGGTTATTACAACCAGGAGGAACCATAATTGAGGGAACCTCTGGAAACACAGGTATGGGCCTGGCCTTGGCCGCGGTAGTAAAAGGGTATCGCATGATCTGCGTGATCAGCGATAAACAATCCAAGGAAAAAATTGATATTCTTAAGGCTGTGGGGAGCGAGGTCCATGTGTGTCCTACGGATGTGGCCCCAGATGACCCCAGGAGTTACTATTCAACCGCAAGACGATTGGCCACGGAAATCCCAAATTCATGGTATGTTAACCAGTACGATAACCCAAGCAATACAAAAGCACATTTTTTAAGTACCGGACCCGAGATTTGGACACAGACCGATGGGAAAGTGACGCACTTTGTGGTTGGTGTCGGCACTGGAGGTACAATTTCCGGAGTTGGGGGGTATCTCAAAGAACAAAATCCAAATGTGAAGGTGTGGGGCGTGGACACCTATGGCTCTGTTTTCAAGAAATACCACGAAACCGGAATTTTTGACGAGAACGAAATCTATCCTTATGTAACCGAAGGTATTGGTGAGGACATTCTTCCCGAAAATGTAAATTTTGAGCTAATAGATGGATTTACCAAGGTCACTGACAAGGATGCCGCGGTATATACGCAACGATTGGCCAAGGAAGAGGGCATGTTTTTAGGGAATTCGGCAGGGGCTGCCATAAAAGGGTTATTACAGCTGAAAGAGCACTTTTCTGAGGATGATGTTGTGGTTGTGCTTTTTCATGATCACGGTAGTAGATATGTGGGCAAAATGTTCAATGACGACTGGATGCGCAAAAAGGGGTATATAGAGTAGCTACGCTTTTTTGGTATCTTAGGGGAAAAAGAACAATGGCTAAGCAAATTTACAACCTGACATTTTTCCTGAGACACATTGTTTTGGTTGGAATGTTAGGACTGCTGCTAGGGTGCAGTTCAGATGATTCAGTACCTGATGGAGACGGTGAAAATCAGGAAGAACCTTCTATTGATTCAGAAAACAGACTACCTCATTTCAATATTGATACTAATGATCAAGTCATTCCCGATGAACCTAAAATAGCAGCAAATTTTTCCATAACCAAGGCTGATGAGGTTGTCTATGAAGGAAACATGGGTATAGAAATCCGTGGTGCGTCATCCCAGCTGTTTCCCAAAAAATCATATGGTTTCGAAACTTGGGATGAGTCCAATGAAGACCTGGACGCCTCCCTCTTAGGTTATCCAGAGGAGGAGGATTGGGTACTGTATGCCCCCTATAGCGATAAATCTTTGATGCGGAATATGCTCATCTATGACCTCTCCCGGGATATGGGTCGGTATGCAAGCAGAACCCAGTTTGTGGAGATTTCAATTAACGAGGTTTATCAAGGTGTCTATGTCTTTATGGAGAAACTAAAAAGAGATTCCAACCGGATTGATATCAACAAACTCAAGGAGGATGAAAATATCGGGGAAGACCTTACTGGGGGCTATATTCTTAAAATTGATAAGACCGCGGGAAGCAACTTGGGTGAGGGATACAATGAACTAAATTCTTTTGTTTCCAACTACGACCCGCCATTGGCCAGTTTTGATCAAGAAATCTATTTTTTATACGAGTATCCAGATGCTGAGGATATTACCGACGAGCAAAAGGCATATATTTCTGGCTATATGGGTGATTTTGAATCCGCTTTGGCTTCAGATGATTTCATGGACCCAGACTTGGGGTATCAAGCTTACATAGATGTGGATAGTTTTATTGATTTCTTTATCCTGACCGAGCTTTCCAACAATGTTGACGGGTATCGTTTAAGCACGTTCATGTCGAAGGAAAAAAATGAAAAACTAAAAATGGGGCCAATATGGGATTTCAATCTGGCTTTTGGAAATGCCGATTATTGTTCAGGTGGCAATACAAACGTATGGGCATACCAGTTTAATCAACGCTGTCCGAATGATGTATGGCTGATTCCATTTTGGTGGACGCGTTTGTTGGAAGATCCCGACTTTGTTTCAAAATTACAAGCTAGATGGAGTTCCTTAAGGGCAGATGCCCTTTCCAATCAATCCATTGTTAACAGAATTGACGCTTATGAAACCACACTAACTGAGGCTGGGGCTGTGCACACCAATTTTGAAAAATGGCCCGTGCTGGGCATTTATATTTGGCCTAATGAGTTCATTGGCAGCAATCATGAAGAAGAACTTACTTATTTGAAAACATGGATTGAAGACCGTTTAACTTGGATGGACGGGGCAATAAATACCTTATAACAATGAGAAAGATACCATTGACAGTGCTTCTAACGTTTTTTTTGGCATTCCAACCTTCGGCGCAAGGCCAGAAATTGACTCGAACGGAAAAAAAGATTGTCAATACAGTTTCCAAAAATAATGACGAGGCCAGAACTTTTCTGGAGCAAGTGGTCAATATCAATAGTGGTACGCTAAATGCCGAAGGAGTCCGAGAGGTGGGGATGGTTTTTAAAGAGGCCTTTGATGACTTGGATTTTAATACCCGCTGGATCGAGATGCCGGATGAAATGAACAGAGCTGGACATCTGTTTGCGGAAACATCCGGTGGCAAAGGAAAAAAACTGTTACTTGTAGGACACTTGGACACCGTTTTTGAGGGGGACAGTCCTTTTCAAAAGTTTGAAATGGTGAACGATAGTATGGCCCATGCTCCAGGTGGCAATGATATGAAGGGTGGGGATGTGATTGTCTTGTACGCCTTGAAGGCACTGCATGAAAATGAACTCTTAAACAACGCCCAAATTGTTGTGGCCTTTACCGGAGATGAGGAAAGTACAGGAAAACCGCTAACGGTTAGCCGAAGGGATTTGATTGAAGTAGCCAAGCGAAGCGATATTGCGCTGGGTTTTGAAACTTCTACTGGATTTAATTATGCGACCGTAGCTCGAAGAGGGGCATCAGGCTGGGCTGTCGAAGTGGAGGGAAAAAGGGCGCACTCCTCAGGAATATTCAGTGAAAGAACGGGCGCAGGGGCGATTTTTGAAATGTCGCGTATCCTGCATCAGTTCTATACAGATGTCAAAGGTGAAGATCTATTGACCTTCAATCCTGGAACCGTTTTGGGTGGAACCTTTGTTAATTTTGATGCCAAGACCAGCAAGGGAGATGTTTTTGGCAAGGGAAATGTGGTGGCCCAAAAGGCAATGGCGAGGGGTGGTCTTCGGTTCATTTCAGAAGAACAAAAAGAGAGGGCACGTGAGAAAATGAGGGAGATTGTTGCCAATAATCTACCCCAAACGTCCGCTAGTATCTCTTTTACGGACAGTTATCCAGCTATGGGACCTACTGACGGAAATCATCAGTTGTTGGGCATATTGAATCAAGTTAGCTTGGATTTGGGCCAAGGGGAAGTATTGGCCTATGACCCAGGCAAACGCGGGGCGGCGGATGTGTCCTTTGTCGCCGAATATGTGGACTGTTTGGACGGGCTTGGAACAATGGGAACCGGTGCGCACACCCCTGATGAAACGGTGAATTTAAATACCATAGAGGCCCTCACCAAACGAACGGCGATACTCATCTATAGATTAATTAATACCAAATCATGATACACTTACGACTAGGGGAATGTACGGTCTCCTTGGATCAAGGAGAACTGGTAAGTTTTAAACATTTAGGACATGAGTTTATCCATCAGAAGGGGAGTCCTGGATGGGGGAGTGCCGATACGGAAATGTTCCCGATTATAGGCCCTGTAAACGAGGCCAATTTTAGGGTAGAAGTGCCAGAAGGGATGGCGGTACAGGATCAACACGGACTGCTTCGGGAGCTTGATTATGTATTAGTAGATAAATCCGATGTACATGCCACGTTCCGCAAGACTTATGTTGCGGGCACAAAGGTGAAAAACTCCAAATTTCCAGCTAAATCCACCGAAGAATGGTTGTCCTGGCCTTACAGTTTTAGTTTTACAAAGCGTTTTGATTTAACGGAAAATCAGTTGGAGGTTTCCTTTTCCATTTCGGGAGAGGTAGGTATGCCGTTTATGCTGGGTTACCATCCTGCATTTAAAATACATACGGACACTCCAATTATTTCGGCTTCGGGAAGGGAAATTACCTTAGATGAAGTTTTGGCTGTGGGAAGTCGTGCATTACAGGTGGAAGACTGCGAATCGATTACTTTAAAGGATAAGAGGAATATCCATATTACCACCGAAGGCTTCGGCCATTTTATGTGCTGGACCGAGGTACGAAATATGATATGCATAGAACCAATTTCGTTTTACCCCTATGCGGTTGCACAAAAGAATTTGCATGAAGGATTTCTGGAACTGTCTGACCAAGAAACAGTTTTCAAGACGATTTTAAAGGTTTAGTTTTCAACAAACTGTTCGGAATGACACGATTTCTTTGCCCCTCGTGCCTTATTTCTTACTAAATTTAAGTAGATGAAAGCCGATATGTTTGGCTTACAGCGTTCTTTTCCGTAGGAAACATTAAGAATTCCTGCTTCTGGAATTCCGGTATGGGGGCTTACTTGATTGCACAATAACCAGTCATGGATATCATTATACCATATATTGTATTTGGTACCCTTATACTCGTAGCTTGGATTGTTTTTATGGTTAAAATGTTTCGAAGAATTAAAAAGTAACCTAAAAACTTAAAGTACAAAAGATTCCAACCTAGGTGAAAGGGATTCAACAATACGTTGGGCTTCCAGGGTATTTTTTTGGGGAATGATATAGGCTTCAATATCCTCCAAGGAAGATACTTCGAGCTCTTTATCAATAAACCCATAGCCCCTGTAAATTCCCTCCGAGATTAAAACCACTGCGTTTTCCTCTGGTTTACGCCCCTTCTCCTTTATAATCCGAACCTCACTTTGGGCAGATTTAATACTTATAATGGCCTGGTTGACCTTTTTGTTGTAATGGGCCACCGTTTCTTTGGAAGAACAGATGCCCTCACAACTTGTAATTGAATGATGGGAACAAGCCGCATTGGTTTGTTGCAGGTGACAATACTTTGGGCAAAGTGAGAATGTCTTGCAAAGCTCTTCCAAAAAAGCACGGCAATCCGTTTGGTTGTAAAAGACCTTGATAGGGTTTGGAATCCCTTTTATGGAATTATAGGCCAGATGTATGATTCCATTTCTGTCTTCATAAGTAAAAAGCGCATAGCGTTTGGAAACCCTTTTTTGAGCTTGATTGTAGGGAGGGAAAAGTCTTTTGATTTCGGCAGACTCCATCAGCAGAGCAACCAACTCACTTCCAGAAAGCTTAAAGTCAATATGTGCAGTTTCACTACACATTTGCGTTTCTTTACTACTCTTATCGTAAAAATGACCTAATACCCTTTTCTTGAGATTGATAGCCTTTCCCACATAAACAATTTCACCTTTCTGGTTCTTGAAATAGTAGATGCCCGGTTGTTCAGGGATGGCATCAAAAACCGATTTGGGCAAATGGGGCGGAAGTGTAGCTTCTTGACTTCGAGCATTCAAGAATTTTTTGATAACCGCATCAGAACCCTCCAAATGGACCAATTTTTCAAACAGCAGGGTAGTGGCATGGGCATCGCCCCTGGCACGATGCCTATTTTGCAATGGTATCTGTACCGCGGAACATAATTTTCCCAATGAATAGGACCGTAATCCCGGAATTAATTTCCTGGACAATCGAACTGTACAGAGTTTTTTGCGAATAAAGTCGATACCGATTCGCCGAAATTCCTCTTTGATGACCCCGTAATCAAAGTTAACTGCATGGGCAACGAAAATGCAATCGGCCGTAATGGCTTGGATTTTATCCGAAATTTCAGAAAAGGTAGGTGCGTGTTGCACCATCTGGTCGTCAATTCCGGTAAGCCCTGTGATAAAACTGGGAATAGGGGCCTGTGGGTTCACCAAGGAAGTAAATTCATCCACGATCTTAACCCCATTAAACTTAAAAATGGCTATTTCCGTGATTTTATTGCCCTTGATTCCGTTTCCAGTGGTCTCTATGTCGATTATGGTATACAATTCCCAAGCTAGTGAACCCTGAAATTAGGAATTATGGAAACCGCTTACAAATCATAATGCCCATAAGACCGATAAATCAACCCAGCGTATGGCTTTTGGCCTCATATTCCTTGCGGTATGCTTGAGGGGTAAGATGGGTTTGTTCCTTGAAAGCTTTGTACAGGGAGGCAGTGCTGGAAAATCCAACTTCTTTGGCAATGACCTCTATTTTGGAATTCGCATCCAAGTCTTTGAGCCTGGTCTTGACCTCCGAAACCCTATAGGCATTTACAAAGGCATTGAACTTTGTGTTCTTATGTTCCTTGATGGCTTGGGACACCAGATACACCGGATGGTTCAACTCTTGGGCCACGGTTGCCAAGGTAAGTCCCTTTTTACGATAGATTTTTTGTTCATCAAAGAGATGTCCAATATCCTCAATAATAACGGCTAGAGCATCTGGCCGTATCTTTTTGGACTTCGATTCCACGGATTTAAGAATGGTCCTATCCCTTAAAATCATAAAATTGATACAATACAGAATTATGAGGGTCAGGACAGTTCCAATGGTATAGGATTGAATCGTACCTATAAAAATATGGGAGGTGAAAATAAGACCAATCAGGCCAATACTGGTACCAAAAAGTAGAAAACGTCTTTTATTTCCTTGCCATTTTTCCGATTTAAAAAGCATGAAGCTAGCCGCCACATAGAGTAACAGAACAATTGCTCCGGCATTGAACAGGGGCAACAAGGGCCAACTCGGATGGGCAAATGCACTTACCGAAACGAATATTAGTGATGGGATATAATGCAGATAATCCGCTTTTCCAATCTTAGTGGGTCTGCTAGATAAGGTATAGAGCCAAAAGGAGGGTCCAATAGCCCAAAGCCCTGCAATAGCTATCCAAACGGCCCAAGTGGGAACCATTGCAAAGAGGAAGAAAAAATAAGTTTTGGAAAGCCTTAAGGTAAGTGCCAGAAGCATCAGACTTAAAAAAAAGGCAGGAAGAAATCGCCTTCGGCCCCGAATCAAAATATAGAGGCTGAGAAAAAGGCCTTGGACAATGGCAATTCCACTTACGATAACGATAACCAGTTTCCAGATATTCATTGGATATGCTTTGTGTTTATGATTTGTTTCAGATTCTTGGAATCTGAAAATAGTAATTGATGAAAATGGACCTTCCAACGTGTGCAACGCACTAATTTGTGGGTATCATTCATGGTTCAAAAAACGAAAAGCGTACAGCTCAAATATAAAAGATTAATCAGCTCTCAATTTTTTTTATGAAAAATTTAATGATAAACGGAAAGCGCCATTCGGTGGAAGCTCCCGACGCCATGCCCTTGCTTTGGGCACTAAGGGATTTGTTGGATTTAAATGGAACCAAATATGGTTGTGGCAAGGGTTTATGCGGAGCCTGTACGGTCCATGTGAATGGTGAGGCGGTACGCTCATGTGTAACACCGATCTCCTCTTTGGAGGATAAAGAGATTACCACCATCGAAGGAGCGGATGGGAATACTCTTTTGAAAACGGTACAGCAAGCATGGTACGATGAGGATGTCCCCCAATGTGGATATTGCCAAAGCGGCCAGATCATGAACGCTGCCGCCTTTCTTTCCAATAACCAAAACCCGGATGATGACGCCATCAACACTGCGATGAACGGAAATCTTTGCAGGTGTGGTACCTATGTACGGGTTCGTAAGGCCATACGTAATGCTGCCAAAAAAATCAATGGGGAACAAGCATTAGAAAACTAGCAATCATGGAACGTAGAAATTTTTTCAGAATAACCTCCCTTGCGGGGGGAGGCCTTTTATTGGGAGCCTACCTTCCCTTTAGTTGTAAATCCAATGATGATGGTGTTGTGGATTGGGAACCAAATTTTTTCATCCGAATAGGTTCTGATAACACCATTACCTTCATTTGTAGTCAATCTGAGTTGGGACAGGGTACCTCTACAGGATTGGCCATGGTGGCAGCGGATGAATTGGGAGTATCCATGGATAAATTGAAGCTCGAATTTGGACCGGGCAGTTCTGAGCGCTATGGGTATCTGCAAGATACCGGTGGAAGCAATGGACTTCGGATGGTTTGGCAGTCACTGCGGGAAGCTATGGCCACTACGCGGGGAATTTTGGTTCAGGCGGCCGCGCAGAAATGGAATGTGACACCACAGGAATGTTATTGTAAAGATGGGCATATTCATCGCCGTGGCCTAGACGAAAAATTACCTTTTGGAGCCGTTCTTGATATCGCTTCGACCTTACAGGCACCAAGGGAAATTCAATTAAAGGAACCTTCGGAATTTAAGTATATCGGTAAACCGATCAAAGGTGTAAAAACGAAATGGGCCACTACTGGGACTAAGCCCTATTCCATCAATATTAAACTTCCAGACATGGTTTATGCCGCTATTGAACGTTGCCCGGTATGGGGAGGGGAACTCGTATCCTTTGACGGGAGCAAAGCCATGGAAATCCCAGGGGTTATCGATGTAATGGAAGTGGAGCCTACGGAGTTGCAACAGGAAGATTACAGAGGAGGGGTACGGCCTGGGGTGGCCATATTGGCCACAAATACTTGGGCAGCATTTGAAGGGAAAAAGGCTTTGGAAATACAATGGGAAATGGGAAAGAACGGCCTTAAATCCAATGAGGACATTAGAAAGGAACTGGAGGCCGATTACAAAACAAAAAGCGAGGTGGTTGCTGATCTCTATGATGCCAAAAAACTGTTTCCGAGGGGAAGAAAGTATGTATCCAGCTCCTATGACTCCCCATTTCAGGTGAACGCGTGTATGGAACCCTTGAATGCAACGGCCTATCATCAGGGGCATAAACTAGAAATTTGGGCGGGAACGCAGGCTCCAAAACTCACAAGGGAACGAGTCGCTGAACTTACTGGTCTGCCAGAAGCGGCCATAAAGGTAAACAATCAACCTTCCGGAGGGGGATTTGGCCGAAGATTCTTTTGTGATTATGTGGAAGAGGCTGTCATCCTTTCCGAAAAACTTCGAAAACCGGTCAAGGTAACATGGACCCGGGAAGATACCTTCCTAACCTCAAAATATCATCCACTTTGCAAAGACTATTGGGAGGCAGCTTTGGATACCAATAATTTTCCAATTTCCATCAGATATCGTGGTTCTATTGGCCGACCAGGCGCATACCGCTGCTATCCCTATAGTATTCCCTTTATGAGCCATGGCTATTTAAAATACAAGGAGGGCAGACTTTTGCCACGGGCTTCTTGGCGCAGTGTCTTTGCACATCCATGGGGTTTGGGGATGGAATGTTTTATAGACGAGCTGGCCCATAACGCGGGAGGGGACCCAATTCAATTTAGACTGGATGTTTTGCGGAATGCCGAGGTTCAAGAGCAGATACAATGGCCATGGGTAGGAAGTGACCTCTATCCGAAGAAGCTGTACAATACCCTGGAGCAGGTACGGGAAAAATCAAGTTGGGGGAGACTGGATGGAGGTATTATTTTCCAAGGGGTGTCGGCTATATGTTACAATGGAAGTTATTGTTCCATGGTGGCAGATATTTCTGTTCAGGATGGGAAGATTAAGGTTCATAAGTTCACTGCTGTCATAGATTGTGGATTGGCCATAAATCCAAGTCAGGTCAAAGCGCAAATTGAAGGTAGTATCATGTGGGGTTTGACAGCATTATTAAAACAACCCATTACCGTTAAGGAGGGTGTTGTACAGGAGAGTAACTATGATTCGTACGATTTACTGCGAATGCAGGAAGCGCCAGATGTGGAAGTGTATGTTGTAGAAAGTCAGGATACTCCAAGTGGAACAGGCGAAGTAGGAGTACCCGGGGTAGCCCCGGCAGTATTGAATGCCCTATTTGCTGCCACAGGGAAGCGCATTAGACAGTTGCCGGTAACAGAGGAATTGTTGATGGTATAGATAATACGGGCAAAATGGATAATGACAATTGACGAAACAGGTTTTTTAGGGGGCTTTTCTATGGTTGGTACGATAACAATTTTAGTGATGAACTGTTTGGAGCCACCAAAATTCCGGGTTTTCCCCCCCCAAGTGAAATAGTCTTCATTTTTTTGACATCTGTATCCAATAAAACGCCACTTTTGTTGAGAAGCACAGGCTCAAAACTGAAATCTCCACTGCCTTTTAACAATAGACCAATACTGGCATCGTTTCTTGGTGTTTCCACTTCTGACTGATATAGGTTTCCAGCAATTAATATGTCCTGGTTGCCATCTTTATCGAAATCCTGGATTTGTATGGCATTTATGGACGAGATTTGGGCCGAATTGGGCAGTTGATGTGTTTTAAATCTTCCTACCCCCAGGTTTTCCAAGCAAATGGATGCAAAAGTGTAAGCTGATTTATGCAGGGCCTTTTCCAACTTTTCCTGCCCATATACCTGTAAAAGATTGGCCGAACCAAAACTATGGTAGGTTGGAAATTTCTTTTTGATAAAGGGCATTTGTTGGGAAGAGCACTCCCTTCCCCGCAATGGAAAGAGGTTCCCCTCGTTATAGTATCCAAGGACTACATCGTTGGTTCCGTTGTCGTCAAAGTCTGTGGCATAGACCTCAAAGGGTGCTTCACGAGAAGCTTTATACTTGTAATTTAACCCAAGGTTTCCCACGACATAGTCCATATCACCATCGTTATCAATGTCAGCTTGTGCGATACTGTTCCACCAGCCCTCTGTTTTGGAACGTATGCGATTCTCCTTGGTTAATTTTCCTCTATCATTTTTAAAGAATTGGATACTGGTCCATTCCCCTACCACAATAAGGTCGGTTTGTCCATCCGAATCAAAATCCGTCCAAATTGCATCCGTTACCATTCCGGCTTCGGAAAGCTCTGGGGCTACTTTTGGGGTTACATCTTTAAAAACACCATTTCTGTTTTCTAATAGTAAGCTCGACTCCAAGAAGGGATACTTTTGCGGGTGTAGTCTACTTCCAACAAATAAATCCAAATCTCCATCTTGGTCAAAATCAAAAGGTCTTACACAGCTTCCACTTATAGGTATTTTTGGGAGACTTTTAAAATCATGACTAAAACGCCCATTTGTATTTAGATATAACCGGTCTTGGTAGTAAGGATGACCTTGCTTCCACTCGTTGCCGCCACTTACGATGTACAAGTCAAGATCTCCGTCATTATCCGCATCAAAAAACACGGCATCCAAATCTTCATGAATGGCATCGGATTGCCAAGGTTGGTTTGTTGAACGCGTAAAATTGCCGGAGGCATCTTGGGTGTAAAGCGCACCAGGTTTTCCCGATGCTCCACCTACATAAAAATCTTCAAAACCATCCCCGTTGATATCGGCAACGGCCAGTGCAGGTCCAAATTGGGACATTTTGTGGGGCAGAAGACTTTCAATGGCAAAATCATTATAATGGTTCTCCTCGTGCTTAAAATCAATTTTGGCTGATGAAATTTCTGAAAAAATGGTCTTGGCCGAGTCTTTGGCAACTGGAACCGAAAAAACAGCGTTTTTATGGTCTACCCTAACAAGTTGATTGGCTTTTAGGTTGTGCAGCACGCTCACCTTGTTATCGGGCCATGTAATAATTGCCTTTTTAACTTTCGAAATATTTGATAGGCCGAAATGCAATTTTGGTTCAACGGAAGACTGGTACCCCCGAGTTGTATAGTTTTCCAAGAATTGTTTCCCATCATAGGTCTCAATTTGGACCTTTGCTCCAATCCCTAGCCTATTCTTCGGGCTCCCAACAAGTTGAAACTGTATAAAATTTTGT
>JBCCUY010000034.1:0-16773 GCA_039196145.1 Bacteroidota bacterium | reverse complement strand
TTTGGAAAAATAATTTTTTTAGTATGAAAAGAGTAACAACAATTTTAAGTTTGATCTTAGCTGTTGGCCTTGTTGGAATTTCCTGCAAGGATAAGGCATCCAACAAAATAGTTGCCGACAACGTGGAGAATGCATCTGACAGGGATGAGGCGCAAAAGCAGCTTCCCGTTATGAGTTTTGAAAAACAAGAGCACGATTTTGGTACCATTACCCAAGGTACAGCACAAGAAACAACCTTTAAATTTACCAATACCGGGAATGCCCCTCTGATTATTACCGATGCTAAGAGTAGCTGTGGTTGTACGGTTCCCGAATACCCAAAAAACACGCCTATCGCTCCTGGGGAGACAGGAGAGCTTTTGGTGAAGTTCAACGGGTCAGGTCAGAACCAGGTTACCAAGACGGTAACAGTAACGGCCAATACGGATAAGGGAACTGAGCTTTTGCGTATCAAAGCGTTCGTAAATCCAAAGAACGCAGCTCAGGCAGGCCCTGTAAAATAGATAGAACCAAAAACCTCAAATGGAAAATATAGGACAGTTTTTACCTTTGATGCTCATCTTTGTGGTAGCATATTTTTTTATGATTCGCCCACAGATCAAGCGTCAGAAGGATGAGAAAAAGTTTGCTTCGGAACTTAAAAAAGGAGATCGTATCATCACTAAAAGTGGTCTTCACGGAAAAATCGTGGAACTCAATGACAAGGACTTTTCCTGCGTAATTGAAACCATGGCCGGAAGACTAAAATTTGACCGTTCCGCAATTTCAATGGAAATGAGCAGAAAATTAGCTGCCCCTGCCAAGAAATAATTTAGTTCCTAACAATAAGATACTAAGCCCCTTGAAGTTTTTCAAGGGGCTTTTTGTATTTTAAGGTCTAATTTGAACAATATGGCCAATAGACGACATTTTTTAAAACAAAGCTCCATCTATACAGCTGGTTTGGGAGCATCCCTTTTATTTCCAACAGAACTTTTGGCAATGCTAAGAAAACCTTCAAGTCCCAATGACCGTATACAGGTTGGACTGATTGGTTGTAACGGAATGGGATTTGCCAACCTTATGTCCATGCTGAAGAACAGTGAAGTGGAGGTGGTAGCCTTATGTGATGTAGACAAAAACGTTCTAGGCGCAAAGACAAAGGAATTGGCGAAGGCCAATATCAAAAAGCCCAAATGGTATTCGGATTATCGAAAACTATTGGAAGATAAAGACGTGGATGTGGTCATTATTGGAACACCTGATCACTGGCATTGTCTTCAATTGGTAGATGCGGTCAATGCTGGTAAGGATGTCTATTGCGAAAAACCCATTGCCAATTCCATAGGTGAGTGTAACGTAATGCGGAATGTGGTCAACAACAGTGACCGAATGGTTCAGATTGGACAGTGGCAACGGAGCCAGCCCCATTTTGTTGATGCCATAAATCTTGTCCATTCCGGTAAATTAGGCCAAATACGGTTGGTAAAAGCGTGGGCTTATCAAGGGTGGATGCAATCCATCCCTAAAGTACCCAATGGTCCCGTGCCGGAAGGTGTGGATTATAAAATGTGGTTGGGTCCCGCCCCTGAACGACCCTTTAACCAAAACAGGTTCCATTTTAACTTCAGATGGTTTTGGGATTATGCTGGCGGATTAATGACGGACTGGGGGGTGCACCTTGTTGATTATGCCTTATATGGAATGAAAGCTGCAAATCCAAAATCGGTAATGGCTTTGGGTGGAAAATTTGCCTATCCAGATGACGCTCAGGAGGCCCCGGACACCCTACAGACAGTTTATGAGTTTGATGGATTTTCGATGCTCTGGGAACACGCTACAGGTATCGATGGTGGAAATTATGGTCGCGATCATGGGATTGCATTTATTGGAAACAACGGGACATTGGTTTTAAATCGAGGGGGCTGGGAAGTTATCCCGGAGAAAGACCGACCCAATTGGAACAAAAATAACGGACCAAAGATGGAAGCAATACCGCTACAAACCGTTGAGGCCAATGGTTTGGACCTTCATACCACAAATTTTTTGAATGCTGTTAAATCAAGGGATGGCGAGAGCTTAAATGCACCGATACAGGTGGGGTACGATGCCGCTGTGGTATGCCATATGGGCAATGTGGCTTATAAATCTGGCAAACGTTTGTTGTGGGATTCTGAAAAGGGACAGTTTGGAAATGAGCAGGCCAATGCGCTTCTTCAAAATGAATACCACAACGGGTGGATGCTGCCCAACCGGTAAGCGGATAGACCAAATAGGGTCATTTAATAAAGGCGCATTTTGAAACCGGTCTCAATTTTTGCCCTTTTTTCGGTCTTTTCGTATTTGAATGGCGGTCAGCTCACAAATTTTTACAATGACCTTTACTGCCTTTTCCATACTTTCCAAGGGTACATATTCATATTTGCCGTGGAAATTATGCCCGCCAGCAAAAATGTTGGGGCAGGGGAGTCCCATGAAACTAAGTTGGGAACCATCTGTCCCTCCTCGAATGGGCTTTATAATGGGTTCTATGCCCAATGACTCCATGGCTTCCTGAGCAATTTCAACAATGTGAAAGACCGGTTCCACTTTTTCGCGCATGTTCCGATATTGGTCCGTAATGGTCAAATGGACACAGTTACCATATTTTTTGTTCAATTTTTCGGTGATATCCTTCAAAAGCTGTTTTCTGGCTTCGAAGTGGGAGGTATCATGATCTCTAATGATCAATTCAATCTCAGCATTTTCAATCTCACCTTTGACCCTGTACACATGAAAGAAGCCTTCGCGGTCCGCTGTGTGTTCCGGAACCTCTCGAGGGGGAAGCAGGCTTAGGATTTCGTTGGCAATTCCTGTGGCGTTGACCATCTTTCCCTTGGCATAACCAGGATGAACACTCTTTCCTTCAATTTCAATTTTGGCCCGCGCAGCATTAAAGTTTTCATACTCCAATTCACCTACCTGGCTGCCATCCATGGTATAGGCCCATTCGGCACCGAACTTTTCCACATCAAATTTATGCGCTCCCCTTCCAATTTCCTCATCAGGGGTAAAGGCTATGCGAACCTTACCATGTTTAATTTCCGGATGGTTCACCAGATATTCCATAGCGGTGATAATTTCAGCAATCCCTGCTTTGTCATCCGCCCCCAATAGGGTGGTGCCGTCTGTAGTAATTAGGGTTTGACCAATATAGAGTTGCAAATCTTCAAAATAACTAGGGGAAAGCACCAAGTCCTTACTTTTGTTGAGAACGATGTCCTTTCCGTCATAGTTTTCAATAATCTGTGGCTTCACGTTTCTACCACTAAAATCCGGGGTCGTATCCATATGGGAGATAAAACCAATCGTAGGTACATTTTGGTCAACGTTGCTGGGTAGGGTCGCCATGATATAGCCGTTCTCATCAATGGCTACCTCCTGCATGCCAATCTGGTGGAGCTCCAATACCAATTTCTTGGCCAAATCCCATTGTTTTTTTGTGCTCGGAGTTGTTTTTGAATAGGGGTCACTCTGAGTATCGATGGCTATATATTCCAAAAAACGGGGTAGTAATTTCTCCATAAAGTGCGTTTCATCAAAAATAACGTTTATTCAATCGTGATTTTAACAAAAACTATCATTGAAAACCTAAATTCCCCAATTGCTAAAAACCAATCAATTGAAACCTATAGTACTTTGCTTTGTAATGTGCCTGAGCTGGTCTACTTATGGGCAGCAGGAATGTTTTCTTGGTATAGGGGGGCAGGATAATGAGACCATTACGGAAGTGTTCCAATTAAATGATTCCCAAAGAGAAAACCTGGAAAACTGGTCGGCCGAACTGAAGGTTAGAAACGATATTCTAAAAGATCAGGCCAAATACCTTCTTAAGAGACAGGCACAGGCTTCTCCCGAAGATTTGATGGCGATGTCCTATAAATACAGGGGTTTACTGGATAGTATGAAGCAAAACCTCAGAATGTTGGACAAGCGGCTCCTTACCATTTTCAACGATGCACAATACAATCTATATATCGAACTCTGCAACCAATTGACCCTACGCCCCATTTATGTGAATAGGTCAGACAACGAAAAATAACCGATTTCTAAAATTCTGTAGGTAGAGTTTATATTTTTGTCCAAAATTTTCCCAATGTACAAGTTCCTCATCCGACCCATACTTTTTCTGCTCGATGCAGAAACTGCCCACCATTTTTCCTTTAAGGCGGTGAAGGTGCTCTCTAAACTTGGATTTGGCCCCATTTTTCGTTCACTTTTTGGATTCAACGATCCTCGTTTGGAACGGGAGGTATTTGGTTTAAAGTTCAAAAACCCCGTGGGTTTGGCGGCGGGATTTGATAAGGATGCCATTCTGTACAACGAACTTTCAAATTTTGGATTTGGCTTTGTGGAAATTGGGACCCTGACTCCAAAACCACAAGAGGGCAACCCCAAAAAAAGACTGTTCAGATTGCTTGAAGATCAGGCCATCATTAACCGAATGGGTTTTAACAACAAGGGCGTATTTGAGGCGGCTGAGCAATTAAAAAAGAAGCATAAGGTTCTAATAGGCGGTAATATTGGAAAAAACAAGCTTACACCTAACGATAAGGCCATAAAGGATTATTTGATTTGTTTTGAGGCGCTTTTTGAACACGTGGACTATTTTGTGGTGAACGTGAGTTCCCCAAACACCCCAGGGCTACGAGAATTGCAAGACAAGGAACCCTTGACTGCGTTACTAAAGAAACTCAAAAAACAAAACACCAAGATGGCCAAAAAGCTTCAGCTTGCAGAAAGACCCATCTTGCTCAAAATTGCTCCGGATTTGAGTGATGACCAGTTGTTGGACATCGTTGATATAATAAAAAATACAGAAATCGATGGTGTAATAGCAACCAATACCACTATCGACAGGAAAGGACTTAAATCCCACTTGATTCAAACTGAGGAAAAGGGTGGGTTGAGTGGAAGACCATTGACCAAGAGAAGCACAGAGGTCATTCGGTTTTTATCAGAAAAAAGCGGAAAGTCATTCCCGATTATCGGTGTGGGTGGAATCCACACTCCTGAGGATGCCCTTGAAAAAATTGAGGCAGGGGCTGATTTAGTGCAACTCTATACCGGTTTTGTGTATGAAGGCCCTTCCTTGATCAAAAAAATAAATAAGGCTATCTTGGAGCAAAATTCCTAGCATGTTGGGTTATTACCCCTTGTTTTTTGAAACGGTCAATTACCCTATCTTGATTGGTTTCATAGTTTCTTCTTCGGCTTTGGCCATATCACCTGGTCCCGATAACATTTTTGTCCTGACCCAAAGTATATCCAATGGGGTTAAAGCGGGCTTGGTAACTGTTTTGGGATTGGTAAGTGGTTGTTTGGTACATACCAGTTTGTTGGCCTTTGGGGTTTCTGAAATCATAAAAAGAAGCGATGTGCTGTTCCTTGGAATTAAGCTCTTTGGTGCTCTATATCTTCTATATCTGGCTGTCAAAGTATTTCGCAGCGATACGGTCATCTCTTTGGAAAGTCAACGGGAATCGAATATAAGTCGGCAGGGGATGTTTTGGAAAGGCTTTGTCATGAATGTCTTAAACCCTAAAGTGACCATTTTTTTTCTTGCCTTTTTTCCTGGTTTTCTTTTTAGTGAATCTCTCAGTCCCGTGTTTCAATTTTATGTATTAGGGCTTCTTTTTATGCTGGCGGCCTTTGTTATTTTTGGACTGATTGCCCTGTTGGCGGGAAGTATTTCCGGTTTTTTGTATCGAAACCCAAAGACTGGAGAGTATCTAAAATGGCTTCAAATTGTTGTCTTTGTGGGGATAGCGGCCTATCTCTTGCTATCGGATAAATAGTGGTAATTTTAGGGGCAGTTTATGTCCAAAATCAAACTCATAGAATGTCCAAGGGATGCCATGCAAGGCATAAAGACCTTTATTCCAACGGAAGAAAAGGTGCGGTACATTCAATCACTTTTAGGTTGTGGTTTTGATACAATTGATTTTGGTAGCTTCGTTTCTCCTAAGGCCATTCCGCAAATGGCGGATACGGCGGAGGTATTAAATCGCTTGGATCTATCCAAAACACGGAGCAAACTTCTGGCCATAGTGGCGAACACAAGAGGGGCTGAAGATGCGTGCAAACATCCTCAAATCACATATTTGGGCTATCCGTTTTCCATTTCTGAAAACTTTCAGATGCGAAACACCCATAAAACCATTGCTCAATCCGTTGAAACATTGCAGCGGATTTTGGAATTGGCCCAAGCTAACGACAAGCAGGTGGTCACCTACATATCCATGGGATTCGGAAACCCCTACGGCGACCCATGGAATGTGGAGATAGTTGGGGAGTGGACGGAGAAACTGGCGACGATGGGAACCACAATTTTGTCATTATCCGACACCATAGGCAGTTCCACACCAGAGGTCATCGATTATCTTTTTTCGAATCTCATTCCCAAGTACCCTGAAATAGAATTCGGGGCACACTTGCACACCACTCCTACCAAATGGCATGAGAAAGTGGAAGCGGCGCACAAGGCTGGCTGTAACAGATTTGATGGGGCGGTACAGGGTTTTGGCGGATGCCCAATGGCAAAAGACGAGCTGACCGGAAACATGCCTACTGAAAAAATGTTGTCATACTTCACCAAGGAAAAGGCCGACACAGGTGTCAATTGGATGGTCTTTGAAGCCGCTTATAATAAGGCAACGGAACTGTTTTCTGTATATCATTAATGCTTTTTGAAGACATTTATCTCAAAATCAGCAAATTAAATCTTTAAATTAATTTAGAATAAATTTAAATAAATCTTGGTTAATTGTAGATTTGAATATACTTTAGCGTTTCCTTAACTAAAACTATAATTAAAAATCTCGTTATGTATTTAAGAAAGTTTTTATTTCTATTCGCTTTTGCTGCTTTGGTTGCGTCGTGCTCCAATGATGATTCGGACCCTGTTGATCCCGTAGCAACCTGCGGTGATGGTCAAATGAACGGTGATGAGGAAGGTGTGGATTGTGGAGGTAGCTCTTGTCAGCCCTGTGTAGCTGAGCCTACCTGCAGCGATGGCATTCAAAATGGTGATGAAGAAGGTGTGGATTGCGGTGGTTCTTGTGACCCATGTACTGCATCAATTGATAACCCAGCTACCTATGTTTTCGAAAGAAACAGTGAAAGTTCTGTTAGTTTTAGTGGACAAACTACAAGAATTCTGATGGCGGAGGAAATTATAGATAAGTTTCAAGATGAAACAACCACTGCTGAGGTTCTGAATGCGATGTTTGCCCACGTTGAAGGCGAAAATGATTTTATGGATGCTGACCTAAATGCATCAGATAAGAGCGTTCGCAGTAAAACGGCCGCTTCCTTTGATTTCTTCTCTAGCAACGCGACCGACCAAGCCTTGATAAGAGCAGATTTTGAAAGCTGGATTCAAACCCAGGTGGATGAGGTGTATCCCAACTGGAACATAGCCGCCGCAGCGGGAACCGCTGGTCAGATAGTTGATGGTACTTCCACTCGATATATCACCGAAAAAGGTTTGGAAATGAATCAAGTATTCAACAAATCGCTGATTGGTGCCTTGATGGTGGACCAGATGCTAAATAATTACACAAGCTCAAATGTTCTAGATCCGTTTACCGATGCCAATGATGATGAGACATTGGTCACGGACAAAAATTATACGGATATGGAACACGATTGGGACGAGGCCTATGGCTACGCTTTTGGAACTGCAGCCGATCTTACCGATCCTAGGCCAACCATTGGCGATGATGATAGTTTCTTGAACAAGTACATTGGTAGGGTTGAAGGCGATGACGATTTTGCGGGAATTGCCGATGATATTTTCCAAGCGTTGAAGTTGGGTAGGGCAGCAATTGTAGCCAAAGACTACACGGTTCGAAACGAGCAGGCGGATGTACTTCGCGAATTGATTTCACAGGTAATCGGAGTGCGCGCGGTATATTACTTGCAGCAAGGTAAAAATGCCTTAGATCAAATGACTCCAGATTACGGAGGTGGTTTCCATGATCTGTCAGAAGGTTATGGCTTTATCTACAGTTTGCAATTTACCCGTAAACCAGGATCGGCCGACCCATATTTTACAAAGGCCGAGGTGGACGCTTTCCTAGCTGATTTAATGGATGATGGAGCCAACGGACTTTGGGATGTGGAACCC
Organism: Bacteroidota bacterium; assembly: GCA_039196145.1. Taxonomy (GTDB): domain Bacteria; phylum Bacteroidota; class Bacteroidia; order Flavobacteriales; family Flavobacteriaceae; genus Flagellimonas. The sequence continues at coordinate 8,624 of JBCCUY010000034.1, read as the reverse complement.
GCAACCTTGGATGCCATTTCTGAATCTATTGCCGAACGTTTTGACTTTACAGTTGCACAGGCTGGAAGCTAAATCGTACGTATAAATTCGACTTTTTAGTAGTTCAATAAAAAGAGGTGGGTATTTGGTTCTACGCCACCTCTTTTGCTATCTTTAGGGGCTATTTAATTGGAATAAATAAAAATAATTGCTGATGAAAAAAAAATGGTACTTTCTGTTCGTTGTAGCCCTGGCCATTTGGGCCTGCTCTTCGGATGGATCTTCGGACAATCCCCCTACGGATGATGACATGGGCGGTACCGACGATGATGTCGTTGTGCCGGTTACTTTTGATCGTGGTGCCATGTTGGCCAACTGGGCAGATAATATTATCATTCCTTCCTATAAGGCTTTCCAATCCGAGTTATCCGCTATGGATATGGCTTACGACACATTTACCGGTGACAAGAGTATCGAAAACTTGGAGGCTTTTCGCAATGCTTGGGAAAGTGCATATCGAGCCTGGCAACGAGTATCCATGTTCGAGACGGGTCCTGCAGAATCTGCTGGATATCGACTTAATATGAATATTTACCCGGCCGATACGGATTTGATAGATTCGTTCATTACTACCGGAACCTTTGATCTTTCCTTGCCTTCCAACAGAGATGCCAAGGGTTTCGCAACCTTGGATTACCTACTCAATGGTTTGGATGACAACGATACGGATTTGTTAGAACGTTGGACCAATGGGGCAGATGCTGCCAATACAGAAGATTATATCAACGCCATACTGTCGGATATGATGTCGCTGACAGACGATGTTGTAGGCCAGTGGGAAGGATCCTATCGCAATACATTTGTAGCTAACGATGGATCTTCTGCTACCGCTTCCGTAGATCGTTATGTAAATGATTATATTTTTTATTATGAGAAATTCCTCAGGGCGGGAAAGATAGGAATACCCATCGGTGTTTTTTCTGGGACTACAGCCGTAAATACCATTGAGGTATTGTACAAGCCGGAGCTAAGTAAACCAATGTTCCTTGAGGGACTGGATGCTGTTCAGGATTTCTTTAATGGGAAACACTTTGGTTCAGATGCCACAGGGGAAAGCTTGGCCTCATATTTGGATGCCTTAAATACCGTAAAAGATGGAGAGGATTTATCCCAGCGCATCAATGACCAGATGGACGCCGGAAGGGATATCGTTTCTGCGCTCGGGGATTTTAAAACTGAGATTGAATCTGGAAACCCACCTGTGGATATGTTCTTGGCCTATGATGAAGTACAAAAAGTGGTGCCATTGTTTAAGGTGGACATGGTTTCAGCTATGAGCATTAATATTGATTTTGTTGATGCAGATGGGGATTAATGCCACTGAACTTTAGCACATACCTAAGCAAAAATGTTGAGGCCGCCCCTTTGGCGGTCTTTCGCATTTTTTTTGGTTTGATGATGTTGGGTAGCGTTATCCGTTTTTGGGCAAATGGATGGATAGAAAAGTTGTACATAGACCCCCAATTTCATTTTTCCTATTATGGTTTTGAATGGGTGAAACCTATAGGATCCTTCACCTATATCTTGTTTGTCCTATGTGCAGTTTCGACAATTGGAATTGCTGTGGGATACAAATATCGAATCTCCGTGCTGCTGTTCTTTTTGTCCTTTACCTATATAGAGCTCATGGACAAGACCACCTACCTGAACCATTATTACTTTATTAGTGCGCTCTCTTTTTTGTTGTTCTTCTTGCCCGCCAATGCCTATTTTTCCTTGGACGCTCGGAAAAATCCTAAAATTGCCTTTCAACGTATTCCCAGATGGACTGTCGATAGTATTAAGTTGTTATTGGGGGTGGTATATTTCTATGCAGGGATTGCCAAGCTCAATTCGGATTGGTTGATAGAGGCCATGCCGCTCAAAATATGGTTGCCCTCAAAGTTTGATATGCCCATTATTGGAAAATTTATGGCCGAAGAATGGATACATTATGCCTTTAGTTGGGGTGGAGCCATTTACGATTTGACTATACCCTTTCTTCTATTGTACTCTCGAACAAGATATTTCGCATTTTTCCTTGTGGTCGTTTTTCATGTTTTGACAAGGATTCTGTTTCCCATTGGTATGTTTCCTTATATCATGATTGTTTCGGCCCTTATATTTTTTGACCCAAAACTACATCATAAGATTCTAGGTTTTTTATCCAGGTGGTTCAAAATCAACAAGGAAAAATATGATAATGGGAAGGTCTTAGAATACGGGACGACTTTTTCCCAACGCCTTAAGCATACAACACTAGTTATCTTTTTTGGTGTTCAATTGCTATTTCCGTGGAGGTATTTACTCTATCCGGGAGAATTGTTCTGGACCGAAGAAGGGTATCGGTTTTCATGGCGGGTCATGCTGATGGAAAAATCTGGCTATGCCCAATTTAAAATTGTCAATAAGGAAAGTGGTAAGTGGTTCTACGTGGACAACCGTGATTTTTTAACCCCCTTCCAAGAAAAACAAATGTCTTTTCAACCTGACTTCATTGTTGAATACGCCCACTTTTTAAAGGGTCATTTTGAAAAAGACGGACATAAAAACTTAGCGGTATATGTAGAATGCTTTGTGGCCCTAAATGGTAGACTTAGCCAACCCTACATTGACCCCAACGTGGATTTGACCCAAGAAAGGGACTCATTTAAACATAAAACTTGGATATTACCATTTAAGGATGAAATCAAGGGGATTTAGAAACTTTATTTTTTTGGTGCTTTTAGGTACTTCAGCTTGGGGGCAGCACAACTTTACTGGGGTTGTTACCGATGTTGAGGCCAATCCAATAGACCTGGCCGAGGTGTACATTAGCGAACTTCAACTATTGGAAACAACCTCGGAAAACGGGAATTTTTATTTCGCTGACGTACCTTCTGGCACATACAAAGTGGTGGTTTTTGCCTTTGGACATCGGGTCAAGGAACAGATCGTTGATGTTCAGGGAGATGTGAACGAAGAACTATCCCTTCAGCCATTGGGCGAACAGCTCTCGGAAGTGGTATTGACCAAGGAAAGGGAAAAGGTTTTTGCCCTACAACAACTAAAAAAAGTTGAAGGTACCGCCATTTTTGCCGGAAAAAAAAGTGAGGTGGTGCTCATTGAAAACCTCACCGGAAACTTGGCGGCCAACAATGCCCGACAGATTTATGGACAGGTCGTAGGTTTAAATATTTACGAAAATGGTGATGCTGGCCTGCAATTGAACATCGGCGGAAGGGGACTAGATCCAAATCGTACGGCTAATTTTAATGTGAGGCAAAATGGCTATGATATCAGCGCTGATGCTCTAGGTTACCCAGAAAGTTACTATACACCCCCAGCAGAGGCCCTTAGCGAAATCCAAGTAGTTCGTGGGGCAGCTTCTTTGCAGTATGGCCCACAATTTGGTGGTCTGGTGAACTTCAAGTTTAAACGACCTAACCCGTCCAAGAATTTGGAGTTGGTTTCAAGACAAACCCTAGGGTCCTATGACCTGTTTACCAGTTTCAACAGTCTAAGCGGAACCTTGGGTGACTTTAGTTACTATACTTATTTTAATTACAAACAAGGAAACGGGTTTAGGCCCAACACCAATTTTAATAGCCGAAATTTTTTCGGGCACTTCGGTTACCAACTGTCCGATAAGACCAAACTAACATTCGAAACCACTTTTTTCAATTATCTGACCAAGCAGCCTGGGGGACTGACCGATGTTCAATTTTTGGAGGATCCTTCGTTTAGTAATAGGGATAGAAACTGGTTTAATGTGGATTGGAAGTTATTTTCATTACGATTGGATCATCGATTTTCACCGAAAACTGATTTTAGCCTTAACCTGTTTACATTGGATGCCACAAGAAATGCATTGGGTTTCAGAACCAATCGTGTTTCCCAACCCGATGACCCCAATGAGCCTAGGGAGCTGCTTCAGGACAATTTTCAGAATTGGGGAGCGGAAGGACGTTTGTTGACTCGCTATAAACTCAAAGAGAAAGACGCTGTTCTATTGTTGGGGGCAAAGTACTATCAATCGGATAATGACCAAAGGCAGGGGCCAGGCAACAATCTAGATACTCCGGAATTTGAGTTTGCCACCGAGGAGTTCCCTAATTACGAACGACAGTCCCAATTTAATTTCCCCAACCTGAATTTGGCCGTTTTTGGCGAGAATATTTTCAATCTGTCCAGCAAATTTTCATTGACACCGGGTTTCCGATTTGAATATATCAAAACGGAAAGCGAGGGAAGTTTCAGGAACATTGTGCTGGATTTAGCTGGAAATCCATTGCTGAATGAGGAAATTCCAGATAATAGAACCTTTGAGCGAAGCTTTTTGTTACTTGGTCTTGGAGCTTCATATAAACTTAGTGGCAACACCGAGTTATATGCTAATTTTTCTCAGAACTATCGTTCTGTGACCTTTAATGATATTCGGGTGGTCAATCCGTCGTTTCAAGTGGATGAGAATATTTCAGATGAGGACGGTTTTACGGCGGATATGGGAGCAAGAGGGAGAATAGGGCAGCTTTTGAACTACGATGTCAGCGCATTTGGCCTGTTATATGATGATCGACTGGGGGAGGTACTTCGCAATGAAACAAGGGTCAATGCCCAGGGGGATTTAGTGGAAACAGGTCGAATAGTTCGTTTTCGTGGAAACATTGGAACGGCATTTATGTACGGACTGGAGGGCTTTGCTGATTTAAGTTTGAAGGAATTGTTATTTGCTGCCAATGAAAAACTCAGATTGAATTATTTTGCGAATCTGGCGCTTACAAATTCCGAGTATCTATCTTCTGATGAGAATAATGTGGAGGGAAATGAGGTGGAATTCATTCCCCGGGTAAACCTTAAAACAGGACTTAGTTTTGGATATGGAAACCTTTTGGGAAGTCTGCAGTACACATATTTGTCCGAACAATTTACGGATGCCACCAATGCTCCGCAAGATGTAAATGATAATCAGCGGGGTATTGAAGGAACCATTCCGGCCTATGATATCATGGATGTTTCCCTATCCTATACCTTTAAAAAATTCCGATTGGAGGCAGGTATAAACAATGTCCTGGATAACAGCTATTTTACCAGAAGGGCAACCGGGTATCCTGGACCAGGAATCATTCCGGCAGAACCAAGGACTTTTTATACCTCGCTTCAGGTAAAATTGTAATTGGTCGATACCCAAAGAAGGATACTTATGGTGTATAACGGCATTTTAATGACCTTTCCGAGAGAAATAAGACTGTTTATTGCCGCTTTTGTTATAATACTCTCCATAGGCTTTTTTACAGGACTCCTATTTGTTAAACAGACTGATTCCACAACGCCGGCAGGGGTGGAAGAGAACTATCTGGGGAATGAGGCTGATGAGGAGGCAGAAGTCATGAAATTCAAAAAAGGGGAACGTGAAATGCTGACCATAGTCCATACCCATATCTTATCCATGTCTTTTATTTTTCTGTTGTTGGGCGCCCTGGTTTGGATGGCTAAATTTCCCAAAAAATGGAAACTCTTTTTGACTATAGAGCCATTTTTCTCGGCGGTATTAACTTTCGGGGGGATATACCTGATGTGGATGGGAATCTCTTGGATGCGCTATCTTGTTATTGTTTCAGGTACACTTATGACCTTGACTTTTACAATATCAGCAGGTTTGGTGCTGTTTCAGTGCACCATGCCTATAAAATTTCAGAAGAAATAACTATCATAGGAGGTTTTTTTCTTAATCCCCATCATTATCGGTTGACGTCAGCACTATGGATAAAATGCTTCGAACATCTGCCGCCAATAGAACATTTAATTTGGTCAAACTAGTATGAAGATTTTCTACTGAAGTCGGATTATCTATTACCGCCATTTCCAAGGTTCCAGATACCGCTTGTATGGCTTGCTTGACTTCAGTGAAAGCCTCCTGCAGTTCATTATTCAGCACGTTGTCTTTAGCCACAAAAAAAATGTAATCCGAAATATCGGTTTGCCCTTCGGAAAAAAATGCCTTTTCAGTTGTTGTGATACTTACTTCAAGTAGTTCTAGGGATATGTTGCTGTAAGGCGCTTGAACGATCTCTGGATTGGGGTTTGGAGAGTTTTCCAGTCCGCCAGGTTTACCAATCTTGGTCACCTTGCCGGTGTCAACAGCATTATATAGACCATTGAAGAACAAATTAAAAGAATTATCAAGTCCAGTTGCGGTGCTGTTGATAAAAGTAGTCCCGTAGTCTTCGCCATCTTCGGCCCAAATGCCAAGTAATCGGTCCGCTTGGTCTACCAAAAAATCGGATGAATATTTAAGATAGTCCCTACGCTTAACATTATCAACGAACTCTTGATTAGTGGTCGCAATATCTGATTTAAACAGTAAATATTCCATACCTGAAATCGACTTGATTTGTGGACTGATTGGGGCAACTGTCTCTTCGGTAACCTCGTTGTTCGCAATGAAATCTTCGATAGCATTGGAAACAGTTGGCCAATTGTAAATTGCCTGATGAAGAAAGCGGCTTCGGGCCACACCAATGTGAAAATTATAAGTGCTTTCATACGCCAAGGTCGTCTGCACCCATTGATTTCGTAATGCAGTTAAATTCGATTCAGAAGGGTCATTTATGTAGGTGTCCACTAATCCATTAAACGATTTGGCCGCCATATTGAAACCCTCTATAGTAGGGATTATGGTATTGGAGGTCACCTCACTAAGCAAATCCTTAACGCTAAACTCATCGGGTTCGGTGCCATTTTCATCGTTGGTTGAGTTGCATCCGCATAAGAGTACTGTAAGTAGTATGGTGAGATAAGCGGTAGTCTTTTTCATGATCAATAATTTTATAGGGAATTGATAAAATCTATTAGTTGTTCGCGTTCTTCAGCGGTCAAATCAATAAATTCCTGTTTGATTTGCTCAGCCTCTCCACCGTGCCATAAAATGGCTTCCTCAATATTACGTGCGCGTCCGTCGTGGAGAAAAAACGTATGGTCGTTTACCGTTGCGATTAATCCAATGCCCCATAGAGGTTGTGTACGCCATTCACTACCATTCGCCAAAAAGTCAGGTCTGTTGTCTGCAAGTTCCTCACCCATATCATGTAAAAGGAAGTCGGAATAGGGTCTTATCGTTACGTTTTCCAAAAGAGGGTTGGAGGGAAAACTGCCCGTTACTTGATCTATGGCATGACAACCAATACAGTTCAGGTCATTGAACAAGACTTTCCCCTTAAGTACGGACTCTTCTCTAAAGTTTCGTCGGTTGGGCACGGCCAAGCCCTGTTGATAAAATAATACAAGATCAAGTTGTTCATCGGTTACCTCCGGTTCACCTCCGTTGGGAGCGTTTTGGCAATCTAGCTGTGGACTTGGGCAATCGTTTTCGCCAAAAATAGAGGTAGTCAATCCCATATCTCCATGAAAGGCTCCCACTATTTGCATTTTAAGTGAGGGGGCATTGGCTTTCCAACCATATTTTCCAAGGTCAACTTGCCCTAAATCTGGATTCCAAACAAAGTTTGCCCTACCAGATATGCCATCACCGTTATTATCCAATTCATCTTCATACTTTAGAATCTCACTATCGGGCAGCGCACTTATGAGTCCCATACCAATGGTTTGCTGGGCGACCCTGGGAGAACTCTGTACACCGGCAAGTGATCCAAATTGTTCTTGGTTTAATGTATAAACAGGTTTCCGGAGTTCATAGGGAGTTCCATCGGTATAGGTACCGGATATGGTCTCATAATCAACGATGACCTTCGCTTCAAAAGGAACCCCTTCATTGCTCTGATCCTGTATTTGCGTGTTATAACCCGGAACCCCGAGCGGTCCTCCAAATTCATCTTCCCCAGGAAGACTTACACGCATTAAAAAACCACGCGACTCCTCTCCATTGACCAGTGGCCTTCCTCTTCCATCTTTAAAATGACACCCAGCACAAGCATTGGCGTTAAAGGTCGGGCCAAGCCCGTCCCTATCAGATGAAACGGCTACTGGCACCCACGATTGATTAAACAAAGAGTTACCGCTGGAAAATCGGGATTGCTCCGAAATAGAAAGCCCGGGAATTTCAAAACCAAAAGCATTGGCACTTGTAGAATTGACCCCAAGAGGACCCGTAAGAAACTCTTCACCTTCCTCATAGAGGATGACATCATCCGGTGTTGGTATCATACCTTCATCGGATGCACATCCCGCTAGATATACAAGCGGAAAACAGAAGATGAATAGTTTTTTCATAGCATTTGTTAAACTCCAAATCCCAATGAAACTTCATTGGGATTTGGAATAAAAACTTTAAAATAAAATTAGCACAATTTCTGTGCGATTCCAAAAAACAGGTTAACTGTATTTATAGATTAATCCCAATGGCCGAAGCCGAGGCACTAATTTCATCTCCCCAAGCTTGGAGCGCTTCCACGGCTTGCATTACAGGACCAAATGAAGCGTCCGTTGACAATTCCTGTGTAATGAGGAAATCAAACGGCTGGTCGTTGTCCGCTATAACGTTAACCTTGGCTACGGCTTCATCTGCAGCAGCTTTCAGTTTTGCAGCTTGGTCCTCATCGGTTTGCTTGACCAGGTCATAGAATGAGGAACCAGAAATATTGCCATATTCACCAAATACGACATTGTAA
>JBCCUY010000033.1:0-16781 GCA_039196145.1 Bacteroidota bacterium | reverse complement strand
GTTTTCTTTTTCATTTTTGATACTTCATATCTTAATTAAAAATTCACTTTTTCAAGAATCAAGACTTTTAATGGCAATCCCTTTGGAAATCATCTCAAAATCTTCCACCTGTATGTTCCCTTTGGTAGGAATCATGTTTTGCCATACCCAATTGTAGTGTTCAATCACTTTTTGGGCTGGTAAATGGGGTCGGTCGCCTGTGGTATGCCCATCAGACATCACAGTAATGTTGTAATCCTTGGCCAAGGCAGATTGAACGGTGGCCTCCACACAAAAGTCGGTGGCGCAGCCTGTGATCAGCAGTTCTTGGCTTCCCCAAGTCGTCAACAACTCTTGCAGTTTGGATCTATAGAAGACATCGTTGGCATATTTGTCCAACAAGGTGTCTGTTGGTTCAGTTTGGAGGTCGTCCAGCAATTCCCAATCCCAGTTGTTTTTTTCAAACTCGCCCGTTCCCATGCCATCGTGCTGTATGATTACCACAGGCCAACCCTTTTGCCTAAACAATGCTGCCAACGTGTTGATACGGGCTACCACACCCTCGGTATCAAAACGAGGGGTTTTGGGCGTAAAAGAACCTTTTTGCATATCGATGACGAGCAGGGCTTTGTTGGGTTTCACGGGGTTATTGTTGGATTTTATGATCGGTTAAACGGGTTTTGTCTTTGGAACTATCGCGTGGAGGGAACACCCTTCAAGTTCTAATAAGCAATTTAAGCAAAGAAGAGAATTCCCGCTACGGAAATTCCCTTGTAAATAAAATAAAGCCTGTAAAACTATCTTCTATCCGTCCTTTTTTTCAACCAATGAAAACCAATTTCCGGAGTCGTCCACAAAAAGGGCTTCGTAGGCATAAAATTCCTTGGTGGGCTCTTTCTTAAAAGCTACTCCTTTGGCCTTTAGTTCCTCAAAGGTGGCGCGGAGATCATCGCACTCAAAAACCCCAAAACCAAAGGTTCCCTTTTTTACCAGGGCTTTCATTTGTTCCGCAGCCCCGTCTTTGAACATTACACCGTCCTCAATGGGCATCAATGAAATTTCCAGGTCGGGTTGCTCGGATGGGCAAACGGTTAACCACCGCATGCCCGGCCCCATGGGCGCATCGGTATGTACTTTGCATCCCAGCTTGTTTACATAAAAGTCCAAGGCGCTGTCCTGATTGAGGACATACACGCTTACGTGATTTAATCTTGTGATCATTGTTTAGATTTTTAAATGGTGAGCCCCAAAGCTCCTCAACAAAAATCTAAGGGACTTCTTGAAAATTGCTATTCTCTGACCAACCCTTGGCCTGGGCAAAACAGTTTGGAATAAATTTTAGGGGTTTTTCGGCAATCTCCTCCTTTCGCTGTAGTTGTTGCGTGCGGTATGCTTTGGGTGTTAGCCCAACCGCTCTTTTAAAGAGCCCCGTGAACGAACTTGGACTATCGAACCCAACGGCATAGCAGGTTTCCGTGATGGGAATGCCCTTTTCTAAATGCTCTTTGGCTTCTTGCACCCGTACCGAGGTGAGGTATTTATGCGGGGTCTTCCCGTAAATTTCCTTGAACAGCCTAATAAAATGGAACTTGGAAAAATGGGATTCGTCCGAGATATTGTCCAAATCGATTTTATCCTGAAAATTGTTGTCGATGAACAATTTGGCCTGGACTATTCGCTTGTACAAGTATATTTTAGGATAGGCAGTTTCCATTTTTAGCATGCTCCTATTAGAAGCCAATCAATTGGTATACTGCTGTAAATTACAGTTTTATACGGCTATTTGGAACAGAAAATGGAAAGTTTGTGCTAATCTAGCTTCTCCAACTCCACCCAAAACGGCATAATATGTTTGCCACCCACGGCATAGTGGGCCAGCAGGTCGCAGTCCATTTGGGGGAGGTAAACGTTTTTTAGTTCGAGGACATCCACTTGGTCTTGGGAGTTTGTTTGCTGTTTTACCAGGGTGTTGGCTTCCAGATAGAGTCGGCCACCCGCTTTTACAGGTTTGATAAACTTCATGCGAACATGATAACGCCCTTCTTCCACACTGACCTTCCAAGTGCCGTAGATTTCTTCCTGCGCCCAGATACCGCGTTCCCCTCCTGCATCGTTCCGGTTCAGGAAAATGGGATTTTCGGCCGGATTTCCAACAATAATCCGGGGTTGGGTTATCAGGTTTTCGGAAGTGATGAGCTCGTTATACACTCTATCCAGCCCGGTTTTAAGGGCTGTAGCTTTCGCTTTGTCTTTCAAAACCAAGTTGTTTTGCTCGTAGGGGTCGGTTTTTAGATTGAACAGCTCAAAATCTTCCAGTTTTGCGTTGTAATCGGTATTGCCCACCAGCTTGTAGCGGTCTTTTTGCAAGGCCATGTTGTAGTAGGGTTCGGGATAGCGGCGGGTCCAGTAGAAAAATAGGGAACGGTCGGCCCAATCTACGGTTTCGCCCTGGATCAAGGGCAGCAGGCTTTTACCATCAATTTCTCGGTCTTGGGGCATGTCTACTTTACAGACTTCGGCCAAGGTGGGCAGTACATCAATATGGGCGCTCATGGTTTCAATATCCTTGTTTTGGGCAAATGCAGCCGGATACTTCAGATAAAAGGGTACTCTCACCCCGCCTTGGTACACATTGCCCTTTCGGCCTCGCATCCCCGCCACGTAGCGACGCTGCTGTGGGCCATTGTCCGTCATAAAAACCACGAGGGTATTCTGAGAGAGTTGCAGTTCCTCCAATTTTTTAAAGAGCTTGCCCAGATTATCGTCAATATTGGTGACCATGGCATACACCTTTCGGGCATCTTCCTTGTCCTTTTTGGTCATTTTCGGAAAGGGACGGTCATCACCTTTAAAACCAGAGGTGGGGTCGATGTTCTTGTATTTTTGATAGTATTCGTTCGGTACCTGCAAGGGAGTATGCGGCGCATTAAAGGAGAGGTAACAAAAGAAGGGTGCTGCCTTGTTCTGTTCTATAAACTTGATGGCTTCCTCCGCAAAAATATCCGAGCAATACCCTTGGTAAGCCTCTTGCTGGTTGTTGTGCCACAAAACAGGGTCAAAATAGCTGGTATCCCCTTTAAAATATGTAGTGATGTCACCTACTTGTCCCATGCCACCTGAAAGATGGATTACGGATTCGTCAAAACCTTGGTCGCTGGGTCGGCTGGGGTAGTTGTCGCCCAAGTGCCATTTGCCAAATACGCCGGTGGTATAGCCACCCTGTTTGAGCATTTCGGCAATGGTCACCTCATTAGAGGCCATGATGGCACCGCCATTATAGGTGTCTCGCACGCCCGTACGTAAGGAGTATCGGCCTGTCAGGAGACTGGAACGGGTTGGCGCGCAAACCGGGGACACATAAAAATTGTTGAAACGGATACTTTCAGATGCAAATTGATCAATGACCGGGGTCTGTACATGCGGATTTCCGGTAATGCCCAAATCCCCATAGCCTTGATCATCCGTTATGATTACGATAACGTTGGGGCGTTCTTGATTCTGGCCGTAAACCGAGGTGATGCATAAAGTCAGGATTGAGAATGTAAGTAGGACCACATTTTCAATTCTTGACTTCATATTTCTTATGATTTTTGAGGTTATTTATACTGCGACAACACCTTTGATGTGCGGATGCGGATCGTAGTTCAGTAGTTCAAAATCGTCGAAGGTGAAATCGAAGATATTTTTAACCGCTGGATTTAATTTCATGGTAGGCAAAGGTCGTGGTTCCCGACTCAGTTGCAATTCCACTTGGTCCCGGTGGTTGTCGTAAATATGGGTATCCCCAAAGGTGTGGATGAAATCGCCGGGCTCATACCCGCAAACTTGGGCCATCATCATGGTAAACAGAGCGTAGGACGCAATGTTAAAGGGTACACCCAAAAAGACATCCGCACTACGCTGGTAGAGTTGGCAGGATAATTTACCATCCGCCACATAAAATTGGAAAAAGGCATGGCATGGAGGGAGGGCCGCTTTACCATTGGCCACATTTTCACTAAACGAAACGGAAGTGTCCGGCAACACACTGGGGTTCCAGGCCGAAACCAACATCCTCCTACTGTTTGGGTTGGTTTTCAAGGTTTCAATGACCTCTTTTATCTGGTCGATTTCCTCACTATTCCAGTTGCGCCATTGGTGTCCGTACACCGGGCCTAAATCGCCATTGTCATCTGCCCACTCGTTCCAAATACGCACCCCGTTTTCCTGGAGGTAGCCCACATTGGTATCGCCCTTTAAAAACCATAACAGCTCATGAACTATGGATTTCAGGTGCAATTTTTTGGTGGTCACCATGGGGAAGCCTTCGGAAAGATCAAACCGCATTTGATAGCCAAAAACACTGACGGTTCCTGTTCCTGTGCGGTCTCCTTTGGCATTTCCTTCGGTAAGTACGTGTTTGAGTAAGTCGTGGTATTGTTTCATAGTGGGGTTAAAGGTAATAGGTTAGGTGTGAATGGTAAAGGGTGGAGGGAGGGAGTTTTGAGCAATTTTATTAACTGTTGAGGTTAAGGGTAAAAGGTAGGGGGTTAAGGGTAAATGGGTAAGGGGTTAGGTGGTATTGTATTTTATTAGGGCAGTAAGGCGTTTTTGGAGTACATGTACTTTCTTGATAACATTGTTAAACTCTTTTGAGGGAATAAACTCAAGGTCGTTGCAAAGAATGAGATGGGTTTCCAGTTCATATATGGAGCCCAGACTTATTTGGAGAAATCGGGCAAAATCCCTGTTCGAATTTTTGCCACAGCCTTCGGCTATGTTAGCTGGAACGGAGACTGAGCATCTTTGAATTTGCTGAACTAGACCATAGGTTTCGGTCTTGGGTAGAAGTTTGGTGATGAGATAAACTTCTTTTACCAATTTTCTGGCGTCTTTCCAGACTTCCAACTCTCGAAAATTTCGCATAACAATAACGTTTAACTATTTTCGAGGTTGATGACACAATTCTGACCTTAGGTATACCCTTGACCTTTTGCCTTTCAACTTGCTATCCCAAAATCATCCCAGCAATGGTAGCGGAAAGCAATGAAGCTAATGACCCACCTAAGACAGCTCTCATTCCAAATTCAGAAAGGGTTTTACGTTGACCAGGAGCCAGGGAACCGATACCCCCAATTTGGATACCGATGGAGGCGAAATTGGCAAATCCGCAGAGCATATAGGTGGCCATTATTACGGACTTATTATAGGTGAAATGTAGATTGTTGGTCATGGTTTTGAGTTCGGCAAGTTGGATATATCCCACAAACTCGCTTGCAGCCAATTTGATACCCAAGAGCTGGCCCATGAGCATAATGTCTTCGTTGGCTACACCAATCAACCACATGAGGGGTGCAAATACGGTTCCCAATACAGCTTCCAAAGAGAAACTTTCATAAGGGGAGTTCGCGGCAATCCAATTGTTGAAGGTGGTGAGGTCACCAACCCAGCCCAAAATACCATTGATCATGGCAATAAAGGCCACAAAGACCAAAAGCATGGCCCCAACATTCATGGCAAGCTTCAACCCTTCTGTGGTTCCATTGGAAATGGCATCCAAAATATTGGCGCCGATCTTTTCTGAAGAAACATGAACATCGGTATTGACTTCCTCGGTCTGAGGATATAGTATTTTAGAAACGACGATGGCACCAGGAGCCGCCATTACTGAAGCTGCCAAAAGATGCTTGGCAAAAACCAATCGTAATTCTGGGTCATCCCCACCTAAAAATCCGATATAAGCAGCCAACACGGCACCGGCTACCGTAGCCATCCCACCAATCATAACCAGCAAGATTTCGGACTTGTTCATTTTTTCCAGATAGGCTTTGATCAGCAAGGGTGCTTCGGTCTGGCCCAAAAAGATGTTTCCGGCAATGGAAAGGCTTTCCGCCCCAGAGATTCCTAAGGATTTCGATAACAGCCACGCCAATGCCCGGACTACTTTTTGGATAACCCCCAAATAGAACAGCACTGATGTCAATGCGGAAAAGAAAATGATGGTGGGCAGTACCTGAAAGGCAAAAATGAATCCGAAAGTATCCATATCTACCACTAATCCTTCGAACAAAAATTTACTCCCGACCCGGGTAAAATCCAGAATACTGACAAAAACCTGCCCAATTTTTTCAAATATGAGCTGGATAAATGGCACTTTGAGAACCCCAATCGCAATAAGCAACTGTAATCCTAGTCCAATACCCACTGTTTTCCAATTGATGGCCTTCCGATTCGCGCTAAAAAGAAAGGAAATCAATATCAAAACCCCCATGCCCAAGATACCGCGCCACAGGGTATTTATCGTAAAACCTTGATTGGGAATTAGCTGAGGTGTTTCCTTTGGAGTAATATCATCAATAATTGTGGTGTCAACAACCGCATTGATGGAATCTGCGGGCGATAATTCTTGGCCAAAACTGGCGGTACAGACAAAACATAGAATAATTAGGAGAATCTTATAGTGTCTCGTCATGCAGGGTTTTATTTACGTTTGGAGATTTCGTCCCGCAGTTTGGCAGCCTTTTCGTAGTCTTCATTGGCCACTGCCTTATCCAGTTCTTTGTGCAGTTCTTCCAAGGTCATCTCTCGATATCCTTGGGACGAGGCACCGGATTCTATTTCCACGGTCTCACCTTCCTGAAGGATTTCATCCACCACAATGCTATCGTCCTCCTCGTTTTCCTCATTTTCTTTGGAGGAGAATTTCAAATAGATTCCTGCCTTGTCCAAGATGGTCTTATAGGTGAAGATGGGCGCATCAAACCGAAGCGCAAGCGCAATGGCATCGCTGGTTCTGGCATCCACAATTTCTTCCACCTTATCCCGCTCGCAAATTATACTGGAATAAAAGACCCCATCCACCAATTTGTGAATAATGACCTGCTTGACCACAATCTCAAAACGATCTGCAAAATTCTTGAACAGATCATGGGTCAAGGGACGTGGTGGTTTTATTTCCTTTTCAAGTGCAATGGCAATGGATTGGGCCTCAAAGGCCCCTATAACGATGGGGAGCTTTCTGTCCCCCTCAACTTCATGCAAAATAAGGGCATAAGCACCATTTTGGGTCTGGCTATAGGATATTCCCTTTATTTTTAAACGTACTAAGCTCATATCATCCTCCTAAAAGCAAAAAGACCGTTCAAATAAGTGGCATTACCATTATCTGAACAGCCCCTTGCAAAAGGCAAATTAACAAAATTTAAGTGTTCTGGGCTTTAAATTCCTTTAATTTTTCGATGAGTTCTGGCACTACCTCAAAGGCGTCACCAACGATTCCATAATCCGCAGCCTTAAAGAAGGGAGCTTCTGGGTCGTTATTGATGACTACTTTGGTTTTGGAGGCACTTACTCCGGCCAAATGCTGTATGGCTCCTGAAATCCCTACGGCGATGTAGAGGTTACTGGCCACAGGTTTACCGGTTTGACCCACGTGTTCTCCATGTGGACGCCATCCTAAATCGGAAACAGGCTTGGAACATGCAGTGGCTGCTCCCAAAACATCGGCCAATTCCTCGATCATACCCCAATTTTCAGGGCCTTTAAGGCCTCTTCCTCCAGACACTACGATATCTGCATCGGCAATGGTAGCTTTTCCAACCACTTTATCCACCTCTACCGATTTGGTCGTGAAATCGGCATCGCCAAGAGCAGGTGAAAAGTTCTCCACGGAGGCAGAGCCTGCATTTTCATGGACCCCGTAAGCGTTGTTGGAAACCCCAATGATCTTAACATCTGAGCTGATTTCTGTATATGCAAAACCTTTGTTACTAAAGGCTGTTCGTTTCACTACAAATGGGGAAGTACTTTCTGGAGCTGCTACCACATTGGGCACATAACCCCCGTTTACTTTGGCAGAGAGAATGGGGGCCAAAAATTTGGTATCGGCACTAGAGCTCAAGATGATCACCTTGGCTCCTTCGGCTTCTGCTGCCTGCGCCAAAACATTGGCATAGGCTTTGGCATTGAAGGTATCCAAATCACCGTTGTTTATTTTTAGCACCTTTGATACGCCATAATTGCCAAGAGTTGCATCCTCTTCCACATTAATGCTAACAGCGGTTACGCTCTCACCCAGGTCTTGGGCCACTTTATGGGCGTACGAAGCCACTTCAAAAGCATTCTTTTTAAATTTTCCTTTATCGGATTCTGTATAGACTAATACTGACATAATTTTTTCTTGAGGGTTTTAAATTACCTTGGCTTCGCTATGTAATAAATTGACGAGCTCACCAACATTTCCCGCATCTACAAGCTTCACGGGACCTTTGGCCGTTGGTTTTTCAAATTTTTGATCTTGGGTAGGTTGGGGGGCATCCACGGGTTCCACAACATTCAAAACTTTCTTTCTTGCCATCATGATACCACGCATGTTGGGAATGCGAAGGTCACTTTCCTCCACCAATCCCTTCTGTCCTCCAATAACCAAAGGCAGACTAGTGCTGATTTTTTCCTTACCTCCGTCAATCTCCCGGGTTGCCGAAGCATTGTTTCCGTCCACTTCGAGTTCGATACAGGTATTCACGAAATTCATGTCCAACAGGGTGGCCAAAATACCTGGAACCATTCCACCGTTATAGTCGATGGACTCCCTTCCGGCGATAACAAGGTCATATCCCCCGTTTTTAACCACTTCGGCTAGTTGCCGGGCCACAAAAAATCCGTCAGTGGGTTCCGCGTTGATTCGAATGGCCTCATCGGCTCCAATGGCTAGTGCTTTTCTAATGGTAGGTTCGGTTTGTGCCCCACCAACTGTGGCAACATGAACCGCGGCGCCTTGCTTTTCCTTGAACCACATGGCTCGGGTTAATCCAAATTCGTCATTAGGATTAATCACAAATTGAACCCCGTTTGTATCAAACTTGGTATCTCCTTCCGTAAAATTGATTTTGGAAGTTGTATCCGGAACGTTGCTAATGCAAACTAATATCTTCATATGTTGTAACAATTTATAGGCTCAAAGATAGCTATAAAAATTCTAAATTTATTATGCATGCATAATAAATTTTGTTCTTTTTTTTAGTTTCACCTCCTATTTTGTTCAATAGTATTTTGCTATTTTTGCGTGCGTTTTTAACCGCACTTACTAATCTTAAATTAGGTACGATTTAATGAAAACACTACAGTTTAGGCAAGCAATAGCCGAGGCCATGTCGGAAGAGATGCGCAGGGATGATACCATTTATTTGATGGGCGAGGAAGTTGCGGAGTACAACGGAGCTTACAAGGCCTCCAAGGGTATGTTGGACGAGTTTGGCCCAGAGAGGGTAATTGATACCCCTATATCTGAACTAGGTTTCGCTGGAATTGGTGTGGGTTCTGCCATGATAGGCAACCGACCCATTATTGAATTCATGACCTTTAATTTTTCTTTGGTAGGCATTGACCAAATCATCAATAACGCGGCCAAGATCAGACAAATGTCTGCAGGACAGTTTCCTTGCCCAATTGTCTTCCGTGGGCCTACAGCTTCAGCCGGACAGCTAGCAGCCACGCACTCCCAAGCTTTTGAAAGTTGGTATGCCAACTGCCCAGGATTGAAGGTTGTGGTACCGTCTAACCCGGCGGATGCCAAAGGTTTGTTGAAATCGGCTATCCGGGATGACGATCCAGTTATTTTTATGGAATCCGAGCAGATGTACGGGGATAAAGGTGAAGTGCCGGAAGGGGAGTATACCATTCCTTTAGGCGTGGCCGAAATCAAAAGGGAAGGTACCGATGTAACCATCGTTTCCTTTGGAAAAATCATCAAAGAGGCGTATAAGGCCGCTGATGAGTTGGAAAAAGAGGGGATAAGCTGTGAGGTAATTGATTTGCGCACGGTACGTCCAATGGATCACAAAACCATTTTGGATTCTGTAAAGAAAACCAATCGCATGGTCATCTTAGAGGAGGCTTGGCCATTTGGTAATGTGGCCACTGAGATTATCTATCATGTTCAGGACAAGGCCTTTGACTACCTAGATGCCCCAATAGTAAAAATAAATACAGCGGATACCCCCGCACCATACTCACCTGTGTTGTTGGCCGAGTGGTTACCAAATCATCAGGATGTGACCAAAGCTGTTAAGAAAGTGTTATATAAATAACTTACATATATTTGTACGGTATATTAGCCTCGTCAACTAAAAGTTGATGGGGCTTTTTTTAAGGAACAGTTTTTGATAGGAAATTACTTTTAAAACTAAAAATGACCATGAATGTGTGAAAACTCGGACTAGATTTTTCCACGGTGTGCATATCAGAACATGAAAAGACTCCTTGTTGTTGTTTTCTTCCTATCCTTTTGCTCCCTTTTCTCCCAGACCAAGGTTGGAGGTATTGTAGTTGACCCATCGGGTTCCCCCGTTGCGTTTGCGAACATTATTTTTCCCAATTCCACGGAAGGTACCATTACCAATGATAACGGTAGGTTCTATTTGGAATCGGACAATACCTATAGCAAGGTTGTAATTTCCTTTATTGGTTATGAATCCAAAGAAATTGAACTGACCCAGAAAGTCAATTACAATATGGAGATTGTTTTAGAGGAGTCCACGCAGCAATTGAAGGAAGTTGTGGTGTATACCGGAAAGCAATCCAAAAAGAACAATCCGGCCATAGATATTCTAAAAAAGATTTGGGCGAAAAAACGGGAGAACGGTGTCCGCAAGTTTAAACAATACCAATACGATAAATACGAAAAAATTGAATTTGACCTCAATACCATAGACAGTGCATTGATTAAAAGCAAACTATTTCGGGGACTTGAATTCATGTTTGAAAATCTCGATACCTCAAGGGTAACCGGAAAAACGTACTTACCCATGTTCCTAAACGAAGGATTTTCCCGTGTATATGGCGATAATGAATTCGAGACCGAAAAGGAAGACGTGTTGGGGAATAAAAGTTCTGGTTTTGATGGACATCAATCAATAACCGCCTTTGTGGAGGATTTGTATTCGGACTATGATGTCTATGATAACTACCTAAAATTCTTTGACAAGAGTTTTACAAGCCCCTTGTCAAAAACTGGAGTGGACACCTATAATTATGTGCTATCTGATAGCACCTATATAGACAACAAATGGTGCTACAACATTATTTACTATCCCCGGCGTAAAAATGAGCTCACTTTTAAAGGCGACTTTTGGGTGGCCGACACCACGTATGCCATAAAAAAAATCAACCTTCAGGTTACCAAAAGTGCCAACATCAACTGGGTAAAGGAAGTTTATATTGAACAAGATTTTGATGTTGTGAACGATTCCGTCTTCCTTTTGAAACGGGACTACATGCTCAGTGATTTCAGCTTTTCCAAAAAAGAAAAGTCCAGGGGTATTTATGGCAAACGCACCACGGTGTACGATAACTACCAGTTCAATACCACAAGGCCACCGGAGTTTTACAAGGCAGAATCCGATCCTTATGACCCCAGGGTTTTTAGCAGGGACAGTACCTTTTGGAAAAACGCCCGTTTAGAAAACTTGAACGAGGATGAATCAGGAATTTTCAAACTTCTGGATACCCTGAAAACAGTCCCCAAATTCCGTACCTATTACGATATTGTGAGCATCTTGGGCTCGGGATATATAGAAGTGGACAAATGGAATATCGACATAGGGGATATTTACAGCACTTTTGGCTTCAATGATGCCGAAGGGACACGCATTCGAGCTGGAGCCAGGACCTACTTTGGCCAAAATGATACCTGGCGTCTGGAAGGTTATATGGCCTATGGTTTTTCCGATAAAAAATTCAAACATGGGCTTTCGGGAAAGTTTCTGCTGGATCGTAAATCGCGATTGATACTCTCCGGCGGACACCGAAGGGATATTGAACAGTTGGGCGTAAGCCTTACTGCTACCAATGATGTTTTAGGACGAAGCATCGCCTCCTCCTCATTAGTAACCGTCGGTGCCAACAACAGGCTTACCAATATTGATTTATCAACCGCCAGTCTGGAAATGGAGCCTGCAAAAAATTTCAGAGTCCGGATTGGAGGCTCTATTCGGACCTTGACTTCGGCCCTTCCCAATGATTTTAGTCTGGATTATATCGACCCTGAAACACCGGGAGGCATATCATCTGAGGTAAAACAGTTTGATCTAAGCACCACATTGATCTATACACCAGGCAGAAGAACTATAGGATTTGGAGTAGAACCGGTTAACGTGAATGATGACTACAGTACGGTTCTTTTGAACTATACCAAAGGGGTGCGTGGTTTCCTTGAGAGTGACTTCGATTACGAAAAAATCCAATTTTCTTACAGGCAACCATGGCAGATTGGTGGTTTTGGTAGACTGACCAGCAGTGTGGAACTTGGCAAGACGTTTGGGGAGGTTCCCTTAAGCTTGCTTAGTGTTGTACCAGGAAATCAAACCCTGTTTTCTCTCTACAATACCTTTCCCAATCTAGATTTTTATGAGTTTGTAACGGACACCTATGCTACCCTACACTTGGAGCACAATTTCAATGGAAGATTGTTTTCCCGAATTCCTATACTCAGGAATTGGAACCTTCGAGAGATTGTTGGCCTAAGAGGAGCTTGGGGACAATTGTCCGATGGGAATATTGCATTGAGCGCGCCTGCCAATATTCCCTTGATGGCGCCAGAAGACCAGATTTATTGGGAATATTCCTTCGGAATTGGTAACATTTTCAAAATTCTGCGTATCGACTTTAATTTCCGAGGGAACTACCTCGATAATCCAGATGCACGCCGGTTTGGTATTACCGGAACCTTTGGATTTAACTTTTAATTCATGTTTAAAATACAATTTGTTGACCCCGTTCCATGGGTACTGACTATTTTTGCAAAAAAATAAACCTTCACAATGGCTAACAAAGCAGAGGTGACCTTTGATGTTTTGATTGAAATCCCAAAAGGAAGCCGAAATAAATACGAATACGACTTCGCCCTTCATAAAATACGATTTGATAGAACCCTTTTTTCGTCCATGATGTATCCAGGAGATTATGGCTTTGTGCCCGAAACCTTGGCCTTGGATAAGGATCCGTTGGATGTTTTGGTATTGGGAACAGAACCCACCTATCCTATGGTTGTTATGGAAGTGAAACCAATTGGGGTATTCCATATGACCGATGAGAAAGGACCTGATGAAAAAATCATTTGCGTCCCGGTAAGTGATCCTGTTTGGAATAAAAAGGAAGATATAACCGATATCAATCCCCACCGCCAAAAGGAAATTGAGCACTTTTTTAAGGTTTATAAGGACTTGGAAGAAAAGAAGGTTGATACCGGAGGTTGGGGCGATGTGAACGAGGCTGTGGAAATCTATCACCAATGTGTGAAACGCTATGAGGAAAGCGAGCACAAAAAGAAGCGAACCTTCACTATTTAGTCTGTAATAACTAGACATTTATGCGCTTTTGGACCTCAAAAGCGCATTTTTTTTATTAGTCGGTATTTTACTACTTTTGCTGCCACTAAAAAAAACTCATAATAATTAAACAACTATGGAACTAATCGTAAAATTTCTGCCTGCCTTTGGTGTTTTGGCCTTACTGTATGTTTTTGTTAAAAACGTCTGGGTCTCAAAACAGGAAGTGGGAGATGATAAAATGGCGCGAATCGCCAAAAATATTGCCGACGGGGCAATGTCATTTTTAAAGGCAGAATATAAAATACTCAGCATTTTTGTAATTGCCGTTGCGATACTTCTTTACTTCAAAGGAAGTAGCGAGACAGGCTCCAATGGAATGGTAGCTGTTTCCTTTATCGTGGGGGCTATCTGTTCCGCTCTGGCAGGATTCATCGGTATGAAGGTGGCCACCAAAGCCAACGTAAGAACCACAAATGCGGCTAGAACGTCATTAGGTAAAGCCCTAGAAGTAGCCTTTGCCGGTGGTGCGGTAATGGGACTTGGTGTTGTTGGACTTGGCGTTTTGGGTCTTAGTGGACTTTTTATGCTTTACAGCGGACAGGGTTGGGAATTGGCTGAAGTATTGAATGTACTTTCCGGTTTTTCATTAGGAGCTTCTTCCATAGCTCTTTTTGCGCGTGTGGGTGGAGGTATTTATACCAAAGCTGCGGATGTCGGTGCCGACCTTGTAGGTAAGGTGGAAGCCGGCATTCCTGAAGATCACCCGTTAAACCCTGCAACCATTGCAGATAATGTTGGAGATAATGTTGGAGATGTTGCCGGTATGGGTGCTGACCTTTTTGAATCTTACGTCGGTTCTATCATTGGTACCATGGTATTGGGAGCCGTTTTTGCTGGACTTCCAGAATTCCAAGCGGCTTTTGACGGCCTTGGAGCGGTGTACTTGCCATTGGCCTTAGCTGCTGTAGGTATTGTAATGTCCATTATCGGAACCTTCTTTGTTCGCGTAAAAGATGGCGGGAATCCACAAACTGCTTTGAATATTGGTGAGTTTGGTTCAGCAGCCCTAATGTTGATTGCTTCATATTTCTTGATCAATGGTATGTTGCCAGAATCTTGGGTAGAAGGGGGCAAAGAATATTCATCCATGGGTGTTTTCTGGGCTACTATTGCAGGTCTTGTGGCCGGATTGGCCGTAGGTAAGGTTACCGAATATTATACTGGAACTGGAACCAAACCTGTTAATTCTATTGTTCGTCAATCGGAGACAGGGGCCGCTACAAACATTATTGCCGGCTTGGGAGTTGGGATGATGTCCACTGCTATTCCAATTATTTTAATAGCCGCTGCTATTTTGGTTTCACACCACTTTGCAGGTCTTTATGGTATTGCCATTGCCGCTGTTGGTATGTTGGCCAATACGGGAATCCAGTTGGCAGTTGATGCCTACGGACCTATCTCGGATAACGCCGGGGGTATCGCCGAAATGGCCGAATTACCAAGTGAGGTAAGGGAGCGTACAGATAAATTGGATGCTGTTGGAAACACAACTGCTGCTATTGGTAAAGGTTTCGCTATCGCTTCTGCTGCCCTTACAGCTTTAGCTTTGTTTGCTGCATTTATGAAGACCGCTGGGGTACAGTCTATTGACGTTTCCCAGCCCGATATCATGGCAGGATTGCTTATTGGTGGAATGTTGCCATTTGTTTTCTCCGCACTTTCCATGAACGCTGTAGGTAGAGCTGCCATGGCCATGATTGAGGAGGTTCGTCGCCAGTTTAGGGACATTCCCCAATTGAAGGCCGCATTGGAAGTGATGGTAAAATATGACTCTGATATTTCCAAAGCTTCCGCTGAGGACAGAAAGATTTTTGACGCTGCTGATGGTGTGGCGGAATATGATAAGTGTGTGGCGATTTCAACAACTGCTTCCATTAAGGAAATGGTATTTCCAGGACTTCTGGCAATTGCTGTTCCTGTTGCGGTTGGATTTATCGGAGGACCCGAAATGTTAGGAGGTTTGTTGGCAGGGGTTACCACCGCTGGAGTGTTAATGGCAATCTTCCAGTCCAATGCCGGTGGTGCTTGGGATAACGCGAAGAAAACTATTGAAAGTGATGGACGCAAAGGTTCGGATGCGCATAAAGCTGCTGTTGTGGGTGATACTGTTGGAGATCCTTTCAAGGATACATCAGGTCCTTCTTTGAACATCCTATTGAAACTTATGTCCGTTGTTGCTTTGGTAATTGCACCAAGTTTGGTGAGTTTGTCATCTGCGGATGAGGTGAGCATGTTGAAAGAGGACGGAACAACCATCGCCATTACAACAGAGGGGATGAAGGAATCCGTGCCTGTTGAAAAGCAGATTCGAGTTGAGATGAGCAACACGGCTGAAGGTGCTTACAAAGCGGTTGTAACTTCTTCTTATCAAGTTGCCGGTGAGGCAAAAGAGGAGATTACCGAATTTGTTGGTACCACTAAGGAAGAAGTCCAAAAGTTGGTGGACGACTACAAGAAAAACATGGAATAAATTTCCTTTTTGCATATCCTAAAAACCACGCCAAAGGCGTGGTTTTTTTGTTTCCATTCTAGAGTAAACCGGGCTAATTCAGCTTAAACGTTATGGGAATGGAAAACGGAACTTTTACCGGGGTTCCCCGTTGTTTTCCTGGAGTCATTTTTGGAAGTTTGGAAATTATACGGGCAGCCTCCCTTTCCAAGGTTTCATGTGGCCCTCGCATCCTTACTTCGTCTATGCTTCCGTCCTTTTGGATGGTAAAAACAATGTTGACGCGGCCTTGCAATCCCATTTCTTGGGCGATTTCAGGATACCTGAAGTTTTTTCTAATATGCTTTTGCATCATTTCCTGAAACCACATCTTTTTATCTTTTGAGCCCTCACAACCTGGAAATACCGGGGCATCTTCGATAACCATAAAAGATATTTCCTCAGGAATGGTATCATCTATTACGGGAATATCTTCAATCTTGACAATTTCCGTGTCTTGATCAGGTTCATTGGAAGCAATGATGGTCTCAACGATGTCCTTATCGTCTTCAACTACTTCAATGATAGGAGGAGTTTGGATTTTGGGAGGAGGGGGAGGGGGTAGGTTTTGAACGGTGATTGGGGGTAACTCATCCAAATCTGGATGCAGATCGGCCTCAGCTAAATCCACATAGGTCGATTTGTGATAGGATTTCCATTCCAAAGCTACATAGGTAAGTAATAGCACTGCCGCCAACCCTATAATAAAGTATAGCATGCTGTTGCGTTTCAAGTCCAATTCTTGATTCTTTTTCGGCTTCATAATTTCCAAATTTTGACCTTTTGATATAAAAGGAGGTTAATAAACTGATTCATACCAAAAGCAAACTACCTTGAAAACCAGGCAAGAAAAAGTGTAAATGAGGGAACAGGCCTTTTTAATGAGTGAAAATCAAAAAACCACCTTTTTCAGTAATTGAGCTTCTCAATCAGCGTATACTTTTTTC